>CALAEC010000254.1 GCA_937890785.1 uncultured Actinomycetes bacterium | reverse complement strand
CGCCCGGCGCCTAGCCGACGCGGGACGACGTGGCCGGATGGGTCCGGGAAGTCCATGGTTTGAGTAAGCAACCCTGGTGGAGATGACCGGATTCGAACCGGCGACCTCCTGGTTGCAAACCAGGCGCTCTTCCAGCTGAGCTACATCCCCGCCACGGAAAAGCGTACACCGCGGACAGCACCGCTCCGGTGCGCCATCCTAGGTACGTGCCCGACCGTTCCCGCACGCTCGCAGTCATCTTCCGAGCCGTGGCCGCGCTCGTCGTCGGCGTCAGCGGGGCCACGCTGGCGCTCCTGCTGGCGGGGCGCCTCCGCTACCCGGTCGGCCCCTTCTCGGTAGAGTTTCAGGCTCGTCCCGGTCCGCCCACGACCGAGATCGCCCTGCCGCCGCTCGGTGAGATCCGGGCCGAGACCCATCTGGCGCCGCTGACCCTCCGGACCACGCTCCAGTCGATCGATGCCGACCGCCTCTCGTCCCTGGTGCGTGAGCGCAGCGTGGAGTCACTGGTGCTCCTGGTCGAACGCGCCGGCGCGGACGCGTTCCGCTCGTATGCCGTTCGGGCCTGGGCCTTCGCGGTGGCGGGAGCCGCGGTCGCCGCGCTGGTGGTGTTCCGTGGCAACCGCCCAGCGGTCATCGGCACGCTGGTCGGGGGGACCCTGTTCGTCACGGCCCTGGGCGCCGTCACGTGGGCCACGTACCGCCCGGAGGCGTTCCGGGAACCGACCTACACCGGCTCGCTGGCCCTGGCCCCTGACCTGATCGGACCGATCGAGGAGGCCGGCGCCCGGATCGCGGCGTTCCGGTCCGAGCTCGACCGGCTGGTGCGCGGCACGGTCTCCGCGTACGGCGCGCTGACCGCGCAACCCGCGCCGACCGTCGACGCCACCGTGGTGCTCCACATCTCCGACATCCACGCGTCGCCGCTGGGCATGGACTTCGCCCAGCAGCTCGCGGAGACGTTCCAGGCGGACCTGGTGGTCGACACGGGCGACATCACCTCGTTCGGCACCCCGGTCGAGGAGACCATCCTCGATCGGATCCCCGGCTTCGGCGTCCCCTACGTCTTCGTCCGCGGCAACCACGACTCCTCGTCGGTGGCCGTCCAGATCGAGGACCTCCCGAACGGCGAGACCCTCGGCGGCGAGACCATCACGGTCGAGGGCATCTCGATCGCCGGGGCGGCCCATCCGCTGTTCACCCCGAACCGCCAACCTCGGTACACCGACGAGGAGATCGAGGCCGCCCTGGACGAAGCGGGGGCGGCGGTGGCGGAGACCCTCGCCGACGAGGTCCCTGACATCCTGGCCGTGCACGACGACCGCATGGCCGAGGCCATGGCCGGGCGCGTCCCGCTGGTGCTGTCGGGGCACTTCCATCGGTTCAATACGGAGGTCGTCGACGGGACCCTGTTCCTACGGGTGGGGAGCACGGGCGGTGGGGGGCTCGACACGTTCCTGGTCGACGAGCCCCTGCCACTGGCCGCGGAGGTCCTCTACTTCGAGGGCGTCCCGGCGCGCCTGGTGGCCGTGGACCGGATCACCCTCGAGCCAACCACGCGGGAGCTGCGAGCCGAGCGCGAGCTGGTCGCCGACCTCACCGAGGAGGGCGCCGCCGCTATGGGATCGACTCGGCCAAGCGAACCGCTTCGGCCAGGCTGAAGTCCGCCTCGAGGCGGAACAGCACCTCGGCACGGGTCCACAGGAGGCTGCTCGTCGAGAGGCGTGGGCGGTCCTCGAAGACCATGCCTTCCCGCTCCAGGAGAACCGCGTGCGGACCCTCGACCCAGTACCCCTGCGTGCCCTCCACGACCACAGGGACGACCGCCTGACTCACCTTCTTGACGAGGTCGTCACGGGCCCGGGCCCGGAACTGCGTGAGGAGCGCCCCGTAGCCCGTCTCGTCCGCGGCAGGCAGGCCCGGCCTCGCGTTCCACGCCATCGTCACCATCGCTCGGTCTCCGCCACCGGCCAGGACCACGGCATCCGGCGGCCCGAGGGTGCCGGGCAAGCCGATGGGGAACGCCGCCTCGGCGCGCGCCTCGGCGAGCGTGGCCGGACGGCCCGGCACCAGGTCCGTGAGCTCGCCGCCCGCCATCGGCACCGGCGACGGGGTCGGCTCGACCTCGATCCGCGCGCCGGGGAGCCGGAACAGGTCGACCAGCGCCGCCCGCAACCCCGGCGAGACCGCCAGCAGTCCTCCGAGCACCAGGACCGCCGCGGCGGCCAGCACGGCGATGCGCCGAGGACGGCGGCGCAGCGGGACCACCGTCCGTAGCTGCTCCCCGACCGAGGCGGCCAGGTCGGGCGGCGCCGGCCAGGCCAGGTGGCGGCCGAGGTCGACGAGCTGGCGCTCCAGCGTCGCCTCAGACACCGTCGGCCGACGCCTCCATCACCGCGCGGAGCCGGCCCAGGGCCCGCGACAGCCTCGACTTCACCGTTCCCACGGCCACACCGAGCGCGGTGGCCGTCTCCGCCTCGCCGAGCTCGAGGAAGTACCGCATCCCGATCACCTCACGGTCCGCTTCGTCCAGCCGGTTCACCGCGACCAGCAGGGCCTCCCGCCGCTCCCGAGCCGCGGCCTCGTCCTCGGGGCCCGGGGCCGAATCCGGCGCCGCGGCCGCCCGCAGCTCGAGCACTGCCCGCCGGGCCTCGGCCCGCCGGAGGTTCCGGGCCTCGTTGACCACGATCCGCAGCAGCCACGGCCGGAACGGCCGCGACCGGTCGAACCTCCCCAGCGCCCGGTACGCCTTCACGAACGCGGCCTGGGCCGCGTCGTCCGCCTGCGCGTCGCCCGCGATCAGGAAGGCCGTCCGATGGGCGATGCCCTGGTACCTGCGCACCAGCTCCTCGTAGGCCGGGACCTCGCCCCGCGCGGCGCGCGAGACGAGCTCGGGCTCGTCGGTGGGGGCCCCCACGTCGTCACCCTTCCTACACCGGGGGCAGCCCCGGGGTTCCCGGGACGCGGGTACGTGAAGGGCCGGCCCGGAGGCCGGCCCTGGCGCTCACTGGATGGTCGGGATCAGCTGGATTCGGGCGGCGGCAGCTCCTGCCACTCGCTCTCTTCGATCTCCCGGTTCCGCCGGCGGCGGAAGATCGCGAAGAACGCCGCGAAGGCCGCCACGATGGCCCCCAGCATGAACCACTTCTTCCTGCCCTTCTTCTCCTCCGCCATCCCTTCCTCCTCTCGCACCGCCGTGGGCCTGGGTGGACTTGAACCACCGGCCTCACCCTTATCAGGGGTGCGCTCTAACCGCCTGAGCTACAGGCCCGACGAGGTCATCGACCAGCGTACCCGCAGGTGAAGGAGGGCGTCAAACGAAGTTAGCGCCGCTCGACGAGCGTGACCTCGACGCCCCCGAGGAGGTCGGCGATCAGGTTGTAGAGGAACGCCAGGAACACGGTGAACGCGGACCACAGGGCGGTGGAAACCACCCCCACCAGGAACAGGATCCGCATCACGAAGCCGAAGTCCACCTCGAAGGTCGCGCCGGGCTGGCCGGGGCCCGTGGCCGGCTCGCTCCCGCCCCAGATCACCGTGAGGAACTCCTCGACGTCATCGATGATGCCGGCCGAGTCCAGCACGGCGAACAGGATGGCCATCCCCACGAGGGCGACCAGGAGGAGGCAGAAGTAGATCACCAGCGAGACCTTCAGCACAGACCACGGGCTGATCCGCCGGATCGTCACCCGAACCCGTCGAGGCCCGAGGCGACCGGAGCCCGCCGGTGTCGGCTCCCGCTCCCACGCCTCGATGGTGGCCTTGGCCATGCCCTACCCCTTCACCACGCCGACGGGCCGGAGCCGGGCGACCTTGCGGGAGAGCCCGGCCCCCTCGCACGCGTCGACGACCTGGGAGACGTCCTTGTACGCGTACGGCGCCTCCTCGGCTAGCAGGCGCCACTGTGACGCCGCAACTGTTATACCCCGCGCTTCCAGCGAATTCCGCAGTTCCGCCGGTGCCATGACCTTCTTGGCCTTGGTGCGGCTCATGGCCCGCCCGGCGCCGTGGCATGTCGAGGCGAACGAGCGTGAGGCGGCCTCCTCGGTCCCGACGAGCACGTACGACGAGGTGCCCATCGACCCGGGGATGATCACCGGCTGGCCGATGTCGCGGTAGCGGCTGGGCAGCTCGCGGTGCCCCGGGCCGAACGACCGGGTGGCGCCCTTCCGGTGGACGCACAGCATGCGCCGGTCGCCGTCCACCTCGTGCTCTTCCATCTTGGCGAGGTTGTGGGCCACGTCGTACACAAGGAACAGGCCGAGGTCGCGGGCGGAGCGCCCCAACACGGCCTCGAACGATTCGCGAACGGCATCGGTGAGCAGGTGGCGGTTCGCGCGAGCGAAGTTGGCGGCCGCGAACATCGCTCCCAGGTAGCGCTCGGCGACGTCGTGTCCCAGCGGCGCGTAGGCGAGCTGCCGGTCCGGAACGACGATCCCGAGCGAACTCATCAGCTCGTCGACCTCGCGCAGAAAGTCGGTGCAGGTCTGGTGTCCGAGCCCTCGCGAGCCCGAGTGCAGCATCACGCAGACCTGCCCCTCGAACAGGCCCATGGCCGTGGCCGCGCGGTCGTCCACAACCTCGTCCACCACCTGCACCTCCAGGAAGTGGTTCCCGGCGCCGAGCGACCCCAGCTGTGGCGCCCCCCGTTCGATGGCGCGGTCGGACACGTGGTCGGGGCGGGCGTCCTCGATGACGCCGCCGTCCTCACAGTGCTCGGCGTCCTCGTCCCAGCCGACCCCGCGGGAGAGCGGGAACCGGACGCCCTCGCGGAGCACACGGACCACGTCGTCTCGGGTGAGCCGCATCCGGCCCTTCGTGCCCATCCCCCGGGGCACACGGCGGCCCAGCGTGTGGACGAGATGCTCGATGTGCTCTCGGCCGTCCGCCTCCCAGTCGAGGTCCGAGCGGATCAGTCGGACGCCGCAGGCGATGTCGAACCCGACCCCGCCCGGCGACACCACGCCATCGCGCTCCGGATCGGTAGCTGCCACGCCGCCGATCGGGAACCCGTAGCCCCAGTGGATATCGGGCATGGCGTACGAGGCCGTGACGACGCCGGGGAGCGTGGCCACGTTCGCCACCTGCTCCACCGCCCGGTCCTCCACCGCCTTGGTGGCCATCTCCTCGGTGGCGAACACGATGCCGGGGACCCGCATCCCCGGGACGGTCCCCTTCGGAACGCGCCACACGAACGGCTCCACCCGTTCGAGCTCCACGGCCCGAGTGTGGCACCTCCTAGACGTCGAGGTAGACGTCGGCGGACCACGCTCCGTCCGGGCCCCGCTCGAAGCGGACCCGATGCAGCGTGGCAGCCTTGATGCCCATCGATTCCGGCTCGCGGTCGCCGCGAGCGGCCAGGCGGACCGCGCCGACGGCTCGACCGCCATCGACCTGGCGGACCGAAACCCCGCCGAGCACGGCGTCACGCGATTCCAGGAGGTACAGGACCTCGTCGACCCACCGCACCAGGAGGCCGGGCAGGTCGGCGGCGGAAACCTCGAGGGGCACGTCCTGTCCTTGGCCGGGGAACCACGCGCCCTGAAGGTCGGCCAGCCCCTCGGCCGCGGCCTCCAGGATCTCCTCGGGTGAGTCTCCGGTGAGTCGTAGGCCGACGTCCGCGGTGTGCTCGAGGACCTCGTAGCGCCCGGTCACCGCCGGGGGCCGAACGGCCCCAGCACGATTCGCACGTGCGCCGGAACAAGTGCCCCGAGCACGAACACGGCAGCCACCACCTCCGCGACAGGCGGGTCGTCGCGGAGCAGCATCCCGCCCCAGGCGATGCCAGCGCCACACGCCGCCAACGCCAGGGCCACGACGGGAGCGGGCAGCGGGTTCCGAAGCACGAACGCGAACAGGAGCCCGACCACCACCGCCGCGATGACGATCCAGGCCCCAAGGCTCATGGCTGCAACCCGTTCAGCGCTCGGTCCCGATCGCGGAGGGCCCCCAGCCCCTCGACCAGCGTCAGGAGATAGAGCGTCGAACCGACCACGACACCGATCAGGTGTCCGACCCAGAGGACCGTGAACCCGAAGCCCTCCGGGGCCGATCCCGTCAGGAGCAGGCCCAGGACTCCCGCCATCACGTAGCCGCCCGAAAGGGCCGCGAGGACCACGAGCACGAACACCCGGGTCTTGGGGCCGGCGGCTCGCTGCCACCCGGCGGCCGCAGCGAGGGCGGAGCCCCCGAGCAGGCCCAGTGCCAGGAGGAAGACGCCCAGCTGCTCCGCTTCGGGCTGCGAGACCCAGAGGACGCCGGTCAACCCGCACCACCCACCGGCCGCCGTGCCGAGCCACAGCAGCGCGGCCCGGCCCTTGGGCGAGGCTCAGCCCTCCTCGACCTGGTGGTTCGCTACGGGAGCCACGGCGGCCACCTTGGTCCGGCCGGCCAGGCGCATCACCCGAACGCCCTGGCTGGGACGGCCGGTCTGTCGGATGTCGCCGGAGCTGACCCGGATCACGATGCCCGTCGTCGAGATCACGAACACATCCTGGTCCTTCGAGCCGACGAAGGCCCCGGCCAGCCGGCCGGTCTTGTCCGTGAGCCGGTGCGTCACGACACCCATGCCGCCCCGGCCCTTCTTCGGGTACTCCTTCACCGGGGTCCGCTTGCCGAAGCCGGTCTCGGTGATCGTCACCAGGTCCTGTCCTCCCCCGGCCAGTGCCATGGCGATGACCTCGTCCTTCTCCCGGAGGCGCATGCCGATCACTCCACCGGTCTGCCGCCCCATGGCCCGCACCGAGCTCTCCGGAAACCGGATCGCCTGCCCCGCCCTTGACACCAGGATGATGTCGTCGCGCCCGTTCGTGAGCCGGACTCCGATCAACCGGTCCCGCTTCCGGAGGTTGATCGCGGCCAGGCCGGTCCGGGGCGAGTCGTACTCGACGAGCGGGGTCTTCTTGACCACGCCGTTCCTCGTGGCGAACACGACGTGCTTCGCGTCGTCGTATCCCTTCAGCGGGATCACCGCGGCGATCTGCTCGTCGCCGGTGAGCGAGACCCCCGGAACGTTGGCCGCGTAGGTCCCCCGGGCCACGCGCGATCCCTCGGGGATCTGGTGCGCCTTGACCCGGTAGACCTTGCCAGTGGTGGTGAAGAACAGGACCCAGTGGCGCGTCGTCGTGGTGAAGGCGTGGGCGACCACGTCCTCCTCCTTGAGGTTCGAGCCACGAACGCCCCGGCCCCCCCGGCCCTGCCGGCGGTAGGTCTCGACCGGGAGGCGCTTCACGTACCCGGCCCGCGACACCGTGATCACCACGTCCTGCTGGGTGACGAGGTCCTCGAGGTCGATCTCGCCCTCGTCGGCCCGGATCTCGCTGCGCCGCTCGTCGGCGAACCGGTCGCGGATCTCCTTCAGCTCGGTCTTGACGACGCCCAGGATCTTCTTCGGGTCCTTCAGGAGGGCCTTCAGCCGCTTGATCGTGGCCTGGAGCTCCTTGTGCTCCTCCTCCAGCTTCTCCCGCTCCAGCCGGGTGAGGCGGCGGAGGGGCATGTCCAGGATGTGGTTGGCCTGGATCTCACTGAGCTTGAACCTGGTCATCAGCTTGCCGCGAGCCTCGTCGGCGTCGGCCGAGCCCCGGATGATCTTGATGACCGCGTCGAGGTTCGCCAGCGCGATCAGCAGGCCCTCGACGATGTGGTCCCGCTCCTCGGCCTTCCGCAGCTCGTACGCGGTCCGGCGGGTGACCACCTCGCGCTGGTGGTCGATGTAGTGCTTGATCGTCTGGGCGATGTCGAGGGTCCGGGGGACGCCGTCGACCAGCGCCAGGTTGATGACCCCGAACGACTCCTGCAGTTGAGTGCTCTTGTACAGCTTGTTGAGGACGATCTGTGGGTTGGCGTTCTTCTGAAGCTCGATCACCAGCCGCATCCCGCCGCGGCCGCTGGACTCGTTGCGCACCCTGGCCAGCTCGGGGATCCGCCGGGCCAGCCGGAGCTCCTCGACCTTCTCGGCCACACGCGACGGGTTCACCTGGAACGGCACCTCGGTGACCACCAGCCGCTGGCGGCCCCTTGAGTCCTCCTCCACCGTGACCCGGGCCCGCATCCGCACCGATCCGCGCCCGGTCCGGAAGTAGTCCTTGATCCCGGCCTTCCCCATGATGATGCCGCCCGTCGGGAAGTCCGGGCCCTTGATGTACCGGCCCAGCTGCTGCGGCGTGATGTCGGGGTTGTCGATAGCCGCGATCACCCCGTCGATCACCTCACCGAGGTTGTGCGGCGGGATGTTCGTGGCCATGCCGACGGCGATCCCGGCCGAGCCGTTCACCAGGAGGTTGGGGAACCGAGCCGGGAGGACCGACGGCTCCTGCTCCTCGCCGTCGTAGTTGGGGATCATGTCGACCGTCTCGGCCTCGATGTCCCGAACCAGCTCCATGGCCATGGGGCCGAGTCGGACCTCGGTGTAGCGCATGGCGCCGGCGGGGTGGCCCTCGATCGAGCCGAAGTTGCCCTGCCCGTCGATCAACGGGTACCGCAGCGAGAAGTCCTGGGCCATCCGGACCAGGGCGTCGTAGATGGCGTCCTGGCCGTGGGGGTGGTACTTCCCCATGACGTCGCCGACCACGCGCGCGGACTTCTTGGTGGGGCGGTCGGGACGGATGCCCTGCACGAGCATCCCCCACAGGATCCGGCGGTGGACCGGCTTCAGGCCGTCGCGGACGTCGGGCAGGGCCCGCGACACGATGACCGACATCGCGTAGTCGAGGAAGGAGGTACGGATCTCCTCCTCGATGTCGATCGGCTCGATGCGAACGGCGGCCTGGGCCATCGGCTACACGTCGATCAGGCGGACGTCCCTGGCGTTCTCCTGGATGAACCGGCGGCGCTCCTCGACGTCCTCCCCCATCAGCACGCTGAACGTGCGGTCGGCCGTGGCCGCGTCCTCCAGCGTCACCTGGAGGAGCGTCCGCTGGTCGGGGTCCATGGCTGTCTCCCACAGCTGCTCGGCGTTCATCTCGCCGAGGCCCTTGAACCGGAGGACGTTGAGGTTCGAGCGCTTTTTCCCGTTCGACGTCCGGAGCCTGTCGAGCTCCTTGTCGGAGAAGAGGTACTGCGGCTTTCCGTCGAGGTTGACCCGGTACAACGGCGGCTGGGCGATGTAGACGTGCCCGGCATCGATCAGCTCGTACATGTGGCGGAAGAAGAATGTCAGCAGCAGCGTGCGGATGTGGGCGCCGTCGACGTCGGCATCGGTGAGGGCCACGATCTTGCCGTAGCGGGCCTTCGACAGGTCGAACTCCTCGCCGATGCCGGTGCCCACCGCGGTGATCAGCGCCTGGATCTCCTTGTTCTCCAGGGTCTTGTGCAGGCGGGCCTTCTCCACGTTGAGGATCTTGCCGCGGATCGGGAGGACGGCCTGGTACGCCGGGTCCCGGGCCTGGATGGCCGGCCCCGCCGCCGAGTCACCCTCCACGATGAACAGCTCGGTCCTCTCGGGCTCGGCCAGCTGGCAGTCGGCCAGCTTGCCGGGGAGCGTCGAGTCGAGGATCCCCTTCCGCCGGGCCAGGTCCCGGGCCTGGCGGGCCGCCAGGCGAGCCTTGGCCGCGTCGCTCCCCTTCTGGATGATCCGCTTGCCGTCGCCCCCGTGCTCCTCGAGCCACGTCATCAGGTGCCGGTTCACCGTGGTCTCGACGAAGGACCGCATGTCGGTGTTGCCGAGCTTCGTCTTCGTCTGGCCCTCGAACTGGGGCTCCTTCAGCTTCACCGAGACGATCGCGGTGAGCCCCTCGCGGACGTCGTCGCCCTCGAGGTTGGGGTCCTTCTCCTTGAGGAGGTTTCGGCTGCGCGCGTAGCGGTTGATCACGTTCGTCAACGCCTTGCGCAGGCCCTCCTCGTGGGTGCCGCCCTCGTGGGTGTTGATGGTGTTGGCGAAGGAGTGCAGGGACTCGGCGAAGCTGGTGTTCCACTGGAGGGCCACCTCGACCTCGGCGTCCTCCTTCTTGCCCCCGAAGTGGACGACCCGGCTGATCGTGTCCTTGCCCTGGTTGAGGAACGGGACGAAGTCGGCCAGGCCGCCCTTGGCCTTGTACACCTCGCGCCACTCGCGGCCGCCGCGCTCGTCGACCAGGGCGATCTCCACCCCGCCGGCCAGGAACGACAGCTCCCGCAACCGCTCGGCCAGGATGTCCCGCTTGAACTCGGTCTCCTCGAAGACTTCCCGGTCCGGCCAGAACGTGACGATCGTGCCGGTCTTCCTGGTGGCCTGGCCCTTCTTGAGCTTCTCGAGCCGCTGGCCGCGCGAGTAGGACTGCGTCCACACCGCGCCGTCCCGTGCCACCTGGACGTCGAGCCGCTCGGACAGCGCGTTCACCACCGAGACACCGACCCCGTGGAGGCCGCCGGAGACCACGTACGACTTGCCGTCGAACTTCCCGCCGGCGTGGAGGGTGGTCAGGACGACCTCGACGGCCGGCCGTCGATCCTTCGACCTGGGGATCGGCTTCACGGGAATGCCACGGCCGTCGTCGGCCACCGTGACGCCGCCGTCGGCCCGGAGCCGGACCAGGATCCTGGAGCACGCCCCGGCCAGGGCCTCGTCGATGGCGTTGTCCACGACCTCGTACACGAGGTGGTGGAGTCCCCGGCTCCCGGTGGAGCCGATGTACATGCTGGGCCGGCGGCGGACCGCCTCGAGGCCCTCCAGGACCGTGATGTCCGCGGCCTCGTAGCGGGGGCCGTTGCCCCGCCGGGGCCTCGCGGCTGCCGGGCTCTTGGCGCGGGAACTCGTGGTGGTGCGGCGGGTGGACGTCCCGGCCTGGGGACGCTGCCTGCTCTGCTTGGGGGGGACCGATCTCTTCTTCGCCAATGAGCCTCCGGTGGGACCCGCCCACAGCGGACCCAGCGTTCCTTCGAGGGGGCCGCGGAACGGGTGATCCTTCCGCCTCAGATTCTATCACCGGGACGAGGCGCTCACCGGAGCTTCGCATGCCCCGCTGACACGCCGGAACCGTTGTGCCGCAACGATTCCCAAGGCTATCGGCCGGCTTCGGGACGCACCACTACCCGGACCGAGCGAACGGCGTCACGGCCCAGCTCTTCGTTCGCCAGACGGCCGATCTCCACGACCAGGAACCGGGCCTGGGCGGCCCACGGCGGCGAGGACGCGGCCACCACCAGCTGGCCCCCGGACAGCGAGACCGGCGCCGTCTCCCTGGCCAGCGCCGCCCCCACCACCCGCTCCCACGAGCGAACCAGGCGCCCCAGGGCGACGCCCGACCGCATCCCGCGGCCGCCCAGGACATCCCTGATGACCGAGTCGACCCGCTCCTCGCGGGTGGGCCGCTCGGGCCGCTCGGCGTCACCGCGCTCGGACACGGCCCTCCTCGACCTCCCACACGGCGGCCCCCGTCGGGATCTGCGCCTCGTCGGGCACGGCGATCACGACCTGGCCCCGTTCGGCGAGGCCTTCGCCGAGGCGACGACGCCTGACCGGATCGAGACCAGAGAACGGATCGTCGAGGAGGAGGATCGGGGGCTCCCCGACGTGGGCCCCGACCGCGCCCCAGAGGCCCAGCCGGAGGCACAAGGCTCCCGCCCACGACTCACCGTGGGAGGCGAACCGCCGCGCGGCCAGGGCGCCGACGGCAAGGTCGAGCTCGTCCCGGTGCGGTCCCACCAGCGTGGTCCGGCGGACCAGCTCGTCCTCCCGTCGCTCCCCAGCCGGCGGAGCATGGCGGCCTCGAGATCCTCGTCCGGGCCCCCCTCCACCGACGCCGCGTACTCGACCCGCAGCCGATCCTCGGCCACCCGTTCGAACTCGTCGCCGGCACGCGGCCCCACGCGGTCGACGGCCCGGCCCCGGGCCGCGGTGAGGGCGCCGCCGTGCCGGGCCACCTCCGCGTCCCAGGCCTCAAGGTCGGGTGGAGGTTCAGGCCCCTCGTGCTCCTTCAGGAGGCGGTTCCGCTGTCGAAGGGCCCGGTCGTAGGCCGCTCGGACCCCCTCCTCGTTCGGCCAGAGGGTAAACGCCGCCTCGTCCATGAACCGGCGCCGGTCCTCGGGCTCCCCCTGGATCACCGCGAGGTCCTCCGGGAGGAACATGACCGAGCGGACTCGGGCTCGGAGATCCCGCTTGCGCCTGACGGCGCTGCGGTTGACCTCGACCCGGTTGGCCCCGCTCGAGCGCACCTCGACCTCGACCAGCACCCGACCCCCCTCGGTGGCCACCTCACCCCGGAGGTAGGCGACCTCGGCCCCGGCCCGGACCAGCGGCTGGTCCGAGGCCACCCGGGGCGATCGCAGGGTCAACAGGTAATGAGCCGCCTCAAGGAGGTTCGTCTTGCCCTGCGCGTTCGGCCCGACCGCGGCCACCAGGCCGGCCGGAACCTCCACCCGGGTCTCCCGGTGGTTCCGGAAGTCACGGGCCTCCACCCAGAGCAGCCGCACCGCCGCGCGGCCGGGCCCTACCCCACCGGGGCCGGCAGACGGACCGGCATCACCAGGTAGGTGAACGCGTCCTGGCCTTCCCCACGCACCAGCGCCGGCTTCAGCCCGTCACGAAGCTCCACCGTCACCTTGTCGGTCGTCGCCGCGGCCAGTCCGTCGCCGAGGTAGCCGGGGTTGAACGCCACCGTGAGCTCCTCGCCCTCGTACGATGCCTCCACGGCCTCGACCGCGTTCCCGAGGTCCGGCGACTGCGAGGTCAGCCGCACGCCCAGCACATTCAGCTCGAGCCGGACCGGCGAGGACTCTCGCGCCAGCAGCCCCACCCGTCGCACCGCCTCCAGCAGCTCCATCCGTCCGGCCGCCAGCCGGTTGCCGCCCGGCTCCGGCAGGAGCTGGCGGTAGTTGGGGAACTCGCCCTCGATCAGGCGCGAGGTCATCCGAAGCGGCCCCACCCTGAACGCGGCCTGGGCGTCGCCGATGACGACCTCGACCTCGCCCTTCTCCTCGCCGGCGGCGGCCCGTCCGGCCTCGGAGATGGCCCGCTCCGGGACCAAGGCCTTGGCCTCGCCCTCCCCGGTCGCCTGGAGCTCCCGGACCGCCAGGCGATAGGAGTCGGTGGCGGCCAGCGTGATCCCCTCGCGGTTCGCCTCGAGCAGCACGCCGGTCAGCACCGGGCGGGCCTCGTCGCGAGAAGCGGCTCGAGCCACCTGGCCCACCGCCTCGGCGAACGCTCGGGTCTCGGCCGTCACCTTCACCCCGGCGACATCGCGCACGGCCGGGAAGTCCTCTGCGGCCAGGCACCGCAGGGTTCCCTCGAACGACCGGCATGTCACCGTGGCTTGGGAGCCGTCCGTTTCGAAGTGCACGGCATCTGGCGGAAGAGCCTTCACCATGTCCGCGAGGAGGCGGGCCGGCACCAGGGCACTCCCGTCCTCCCTGGCGTCCACCGGCACACGGACCTCCGTGGTGACCTCGAGGTCGGTGGTGGTGAGCGCAAGCTCGCCCTCTCCGACCGTCATCAGGACCCCGGTCAGCGCCGGGATCCCCGGTCGCGTAGAGACCCCGCGCTGAACGGTCTGAAGGGCCTCCGAGAGAGCCTCTCGATCGCACCTGAACTTCACGTTCCCACCTCCCCGATCTTCGGTTGTTTCATGATTCCCAAACCAGGGGCCGTAGTAGGGGCTGTGGGGATGTGCACAAGCCCCGAGATCCCCAGGCTAACGCGTGCCACCGACATGGGATGCGCTGGGGACGGACGGGGGAGCGGCGCGCGTTGCGCGTGGAAGCCACTCGAGGAGCGCCGCTCGGTCCACAGCGCATCCTCACGTTGTCCCCCGAGCGCGGTCGTTGATCTTCTTCGTCAGCTCCTGTACCTGCCGGTACACCGTGTCGCGGTTCGGCATCAGGTTCTCGATGCGCTTGATGCCGTGGAGCGCGGTTGAGTGGTCCCGGTCGAACAGCTCCCCGATCTTGATCAGCGAGAGCCCGGTGAGCTCCCGAAGGAGGTACATGGCGATGTGCCGTGCAGTGGTCAGGGGACGGGACCGGCTCTTTGACACGAGGTCCTCGCGTCGCAGGCTGAAGTACGAGGCCGTCTCCGCCATGATCGTCTCGGCCGGAACTTCCTGGTTTCCCTGGGGCAGGAGGTCCTCCAACGCGCGCTCGGCCAGCGCCAGGTCGACGGCCTGTCGCGACAGGGAGGCGAACGCCACCACCCGCAGCAGGGCGCCCTCGAGCTCCCGGATGTTCGCGTCGAACTTCTCGGCGATGAAGTGCAGGACCGAGTCGGGGATCTCGATCTGGTCGCGGAGGGCCTTCTGCTGGAGGATGGCGATGCGTGTCTCCAGGTTGGGCGGCTGGATGTCCACGATCAGCCCCCACCGGAACCGGTTGCGCAGGCGCTCGGCCAGCCCGGACAGCTCCTGGGGCGGACGGTCAGAAGCGATCACGATCTGCCGCTCGGCTCCGTGCAGCGTGTTGAAGGTATGGAAGAACTCGGTCTGGGTCTCCTCGGCCCGGGCCAGGAACTGGATGTCGTCGACCAGCAGCACGTCGACGTCGCGGTAGCGCCGCTGGAACAGGTAGCCTTGGCCTTCGCGCACCGCCTTGATGAACTCGGTGACGAAGGCCTCGGACGTCACGTACTTGGTCCGCAACGCGGGCGTGAGCATCGTCATGTGGTTTGCGATCGCGTACAGGAGGTGGGTCTTGCCGAGCCCCACTCCCCCGTAGATGAACAGCGGGTTGTAGGCCTTCGACGGCGGCGCCTCGGCCACCGCCATGGCGGCGGCGTGCGCGAATCGGTTCGATGCGCCCAGGACGAAGTTGTCGAACGTGTACCTGGTGGGGAAGCTCGTGGACGCGACCGGCCGCCGCTCGGCGATCGGCGCTGGCGGCTCATCGGCGATGCGTGCCTCGGCCGGGGCGGACGGCACCACGGTGACGGCGACGTCGAGCGGTTTGCCGTTGGCCTGGGCCACGAGCTTGGTGATCAGGTCCAGATAGTTGCGGGCCAGCCAGGCCCGGACGTACTCGCTCGGAGCCAGGAGCTCGATGGTGTGCTCGTCGACCGCGTCGGCGCGGACCTCGGCGAACCACATGTTGAAGGTTCCCGCCGGGAGCTCCTCGCGCAGATGCTCGACGGTTCGAGACCAGATCGCGTCGGCGCGGGGGTCCGTGGTGTCCGTCGTCCCCTTTTCCACAATCCTTCCACAGGTGTGCAATTCGGTGGGGAAGTGCATCGGGGCCGCCCGGAGGCGGCCCCGTGAGGAAGTTCCGACGCATCATACACCTGCGACTGTCGCCTCCCAAATCGGGGCGCTCCACCGCGCGCCGCCGTGACCTGCGACGACGTGACGTCGCGACGTTCTTGTTATTCTTTCTCGTCGATGAAGCGGACCTATCAGCCGAGCAACCGCCGACGGAAGCGCATCCACGGCTTCCGGGCGCGGATGCGCACCCGGGCCGGACGGGCCATCCTTGGCCGCAGGCGCTCGAAGGGCCGGAGCCGGCTCAGCGCCTAGGCTGAGCAGGTCCGCCGACATCCGACGCGCCCTCCGGGAGGGCACCTCCCGAGCCTCGGAGCGGGTGGTACTGTACGTTGCGCCCGGGGACCGACCTTCGCGCGCCGCGTGGATCACGGGGAGGCGGGTGGGGAGCGCTGTGGCTCGCAACAGGGCCCGCCGGCTGCTTCGCGAGGCGTGGAACGCATTGGCCCCTCGGGTTCAAGGCGGGTACGACTTGGTGATGGTCGCTCGGGGCCCCTTCGGCAAGGCGGGAGCACCGGAGCTGACCGCGGAGATCGAGGAGCTGCTTCGTCGGGCCGGGCTGATCGAGTCGTGAGTGGGGTCTCTCGAGTGCTGTGGCTGGTCGGCGCCCCCGTTCGGGCCGCGCTGGTCGCCTTGCTCCTGGGCTACCGAGCCACGGTGGGCCGGCTCGCCGCGGGGCGGTGCCGGTTCCACCCGTCGTGCTCGGCCTACGCCCTCGAGGCGGTGCGGATCCACGGGGCGGCGAAGGGTTCGGTGCTGGCGGCCTGGCGGGTGCTGCGGTGCAGCCCACTCAGCGCCGGCGGTCCCGACCCGGTGCCCCCGCGAGGAGCGTGGCGCCGGGCGAGCGACGCGGCCGTTGTGCGATGACGTCCTACAGTAGGACGACGTCATACACCGAGGCTCGCGGGATCGGCTCGCCGTGATCTGGGACTCCTTGCTCAAGGGCCTGGGCTCGATCCTGTCGTTCTTCTACGAAGTCATCCCGTCCTACGGCGTGGCCATCATCCTGCTCACGATCCTGGTTCGGATCGTGCTGATCCCCCTGACGATCAGGCAGACCCGCTCGATGCAGGCGATGCAACAGATCCAGCCCAAGGTCAAGGAGCTCCAGCGGAAGTACAAGGGCAACCGCCAGAAGATGAACGAAGAGCTGATGAAGCTCTACAAGGAGCACCAGGTCAACCCGCTCGGCGGGTGTCTCCCCCTGCTCCTTCAGCTCCCGGTCTTCTTCGCGCTGTTCTCGGTGCTGAATACGCCGGTGCAGGCGGCGGCGATCCCCGGGGAAGAGTTCTCGGCGTCGGCGATCGGCGAGGGGGCATCCTGTCTGACGTCGTCGGAACCCTCCGCGGATGGCCCCAGCCCGACGGAGATCGTGTGTCAGGTCGGCGACGAGGAACGCCGCTTCGAGGTCGCTGGTTGGGCCAACAAGGACACGGGGGCGGAGATCGCCGAGCCCCTTCCGTTCATGCGGTTCTGCCAGCCCGCTGAGGCCGATCCGGAGGCGGGCCGAGAAGAGGACGGGTTCCTCTGCAGATCGCCGCCCGGAGCGGAGCATGTGCCCCGAGAGGGCGGCCTGTTCCAGGCCATCGTGGAAGACCGGGCCACGTTCCTGGGGATCCACCTGTCGTGCTCCCCCACCCAGGCCTCCTCCGAGGAGAACGTCCGGGAATGCGCGGGGCCGGGAACGAGCGCCGGGGTGCTCCCGGCGATCCCCTACTACGCTCTGGTGGCGCTGATGGTCGGCTCGACCTGGTACCAGCAGCGCCAGATGCAGCGGGTCTCGGCCGGGCCCAGTGCCCAGCAGGCCCAGCTGATGGCGCGCATCATGCCGGTGTTCCTCGGGGTGATCTCGATCAGCATCTCGGCCGGCGTGCTGGTCTACTGGGTGACCACGAACCTGTGGCAGATCGGGCAGCAGCAGGTGATGCTGCGCGGCCGGCTACAGGAGTCGACCGAGGCGCCGAAGGGTAAGTCGGGCAAGACCCTCCAGTCGGGCAAGCCACCCGAAAACAGGACGAGCGGGGACAGGACGAAGCGCAATGCAGGAAGTCGAAAGAAGCGCCGCAAGCGTTGAGGAGGCCGTCGAGGCCGCCCTCGAAGAGCTCGGCGTCAGCGAGCAGGAGGCCCGGGTCGAGATCGTCCAGGAGCCGCAGAAGGGGCTGCTGGGCTTCGGCTCGCAGGAGGCTATCGTGCGGGTCCGGGTGCTGGACGAGGATCTCGGCGTGGACCTGGAGGAGCAGGCCGAGGTCGCCGAGGAGTTCCTGCTCGGCCTGCTGGACCGGATGGACCTCGACGCGGACGTCGACCACAACCTCGTCGACGGGGTCATGTACGTCGACATCCTGGCGGGCGAGGACGCCGACGAGATGGGGCTCCTGATCGGGCGGCACGGCCAGACGCTCGACGCGCTCCAGGAGGTGGTCCGTTGCGCCGTCCAGCGGCAGCTGCAGGCCCGGTGCCGGGTGATGGTCGACGTGGAGGACTACCGGAAGCGCCGCCGGAGCCAGCTGGTCCAGCGGGCCAGGTCGGTGGCCGCCCGCGTCCGGCGCACGGGCCGGCCCGAGCGCATGGAGGCCATGAGTCCGTACGAGCGGAAGATCGTGCACGATGCCGCCGGTGAGGTCAGCGGGGTCGAGACCGCAAGCGAGGGCGAGGACCCCGACCGCCGCGTGGTCATCCGT
>CALAEC010000253.1 GCA_937890785.1 uncultured Actinomycetes bacterium | reverse complement strand
GGCGTAGACCGTGTCGACGAGCGTGCCGTCGAGATCGAAGATCAGGCCGCGCACGCGGCCAGCATAGCCTCGGGGGTCAGCTCACCTGAGAGAGGGAGAGGATGTTCCCCTCGGGGTCCTTGAACCAGGCGCCCTTCTCACCGCCGAGCTCAGCGATCCCGTCCACCGTCTTCAGCCCCGGCATGTCGTACTCCTCGAACGTCACGCCCTTGGCCCGCAGGTCGGTCATCGCGGCCTCGATGTCGCTCACCCGGAAGCCGCCGAGCGTGTGCTGGGCCGTCCCGGCGAACTCGCTGGGATACAGGAACAGGATCGAGTCCCCCGCGTGGTAGGTGATCCCGGCGGGGTCCTCCCGATAGACCTTGAGGCCCAAGACCTCCTCGTAGAACTTCCTGGTCCCGGCGAGGTCCTTCGCGGGGATCGTCGCGCCGAACGTCCAGTCGGCCGGATTCTCCAGGTCCATGGTCCCTCCCTTCTTCAGTCGGAGCCTACAACGCCGCACCGTGGTACAAGGAGTCGTGCCCAGGAGCGCCGAGGTCGATGCTGAAGGGCCTCAGAAATCGCGACGGCCGTCGAAGTGTCGGGCCGCCTCGGGCCGGGTGAGCTGGTACAGCGCGATCCGGTGGTCACCCGGCGTGGTGAACGAGCAGCACGGACCGTGCGGTATCTCGAACGTGCCGGCGCGCTCCCACCCCCGCGAGACCAGCTGGTCGAGGGCGGCGTCGAGGTCCGGCACGCAGTAGACGAGGATCGGCCGGTCGCCCTCGAGGTGATCGGTCAGGAGGACCAGCGGAGGCCCCTCAGTGAGCTCGACCGCGGCGACCCGCGTTCCCATGGATTCGACGGCGAACACCAGGCGGCCGCCGAGTACGTCGACGAAGTGGTCCCGGTCGGCGGCAACGTCCCGGCTCGGGACGTACAGGAAGTCCAGCCTGTCGAACGGAGCGGCGCCGTCCACCGGGGCCTCAGCTCGAAGCGGTCGGCGCCGGGATCTCGGATCGACGGGTGAGGAGGAAGCGGACCGGGGTGGGGCCCTTGCCCTTGAGGTCGAGGACGGTCGGCGGGCCGAACTCGTACCGGTCGGCCAGCCGCTCGGCCACGGCCTCCGACACCAGGATCCGGCCGGCTTCCCCGTTCTCCTCGAGGCGGGCGGCCAGGTTCACGGTGTCCCCCCACAGGTCGTAGGCGAACTTGCGCTGCCCGATCACCCCGGCGACGGCGGGGCCCGTGGCCACGCCGACGCGGACCACGATCGGGGCGCCGGACGGCCACCGAACCTCCCCCGCCGCCGACAGGACGTCGAGGGCCATCTCGGCGGCGGCCTGGGCGTGGTTCGGCATCGGCACCGGTGCGCCGGCGACGGCCATGTATGCGTCGCCGATCGTCTTGATCTTCTCGAGCCCGTGGCGGTCGGCCACGGCGTCGATCCGTCGGAACAGCTGGTCGAGGGTCTCGGCGAACTCCTCCGGCGACGTCCGTGCCGCCTCCTCGGTCGAGTTCACGGCATCGGCGAACAGCACGCTGACCTCCTCGA
>CALAEC010000252.1 GCA_937890785.1 uncultured Actinomycetes bacterium | reverse complement strand
CCGCCCCGGCCAGGCGGAGGAGCCCCATCCACAGCGTCCGCAGCCCGCGCGGTTCGAGGACCTCCGGCGTCGTCGGTTCCGACGTCACCGGATCGCCCACCCTCGAGCCGAACGGGAGCGGCCGAGTGACCGCTCCCGTTCGGTCCTCATCTCAGACGACCTTCTCTCCTACTCCTGTGGCCAGCTCGCTTCGATCTCCTCCAGGACCTGGGGGAGCGTGTCGGGACCTCCCTCCATGTAGTTCACCATCCCGGTCCAGAACGACCCCGTTCCCACCTCCGGGGGCATCAGGTCGGAGGCGTCGAACCGTCCCGTCCCGCTGCTGATGGCCTCGGTGACCTCCGTGGACGCGCCGGCCAGGATCTCGTTGGCGTAGCAGTCCGGGCCGACGTCGGTGCGACCGGAAAGGCGGGCCGACCCAGGCTCGCCGCCCATGGCGCACTGGACCTCCTGGCCCGCGAACCGCTCCACGAAGTCCCGGACCTCGGGGGCGTTCCGGAACACCATCGTCAGCTCGCCCGCGAACAGGGCTCCCTCCTCGTCGATAGCCGGGAAGGGGAACCAGTCGTAGTCCGCTCCTGCCTCGGCGTCCTCGGGGAAGAACGCGTTGATGAAGCTGGCCTGCCGGTGCAGCCAGCACCCCGGCGGATCTTCGAACATTGGCGCCGGGGCGTCGCCGAACGCAACCGACGGCGTGTTCTCGGCCCCGCCCAGCACGTATCCCTCCGTGAACATGACCTGTCCGAAGATCTCCCCGGCCGTCTGGACCGCGGGGTCGTCGAACGGGATCTCGTGGCTGACCCACTGGTCGTAGACGTCAGGCCCCGCGGTGCGGAGCATGATGTCCTCCATCCAGTCCGTGGCCGGCCAGCCGGTGGACCCTTCGCTCTGGTAGCCGACGCACCACGGGGTTCCGCCGTCCTGAACGATCTGGTCCGACAGTGCCAATAGCTCGTCGAATGTGGTGGGCACCTCGTAGCCGGCATCCTCGAAGTCGTCGGCCGGGTACCAGATCATGCTCTTGAAGTTCACGTTGGTCGGGATCCCGTAGTGCTCGCCGTCGGACTCACCCAGCGACAGCAGGTATTCGCCGTAGACCTCCTGCAGGGCGGCCACGTCGATCCCCAGGTCCTCCAGCGAGATCGCCCCGAGGTCGATGTAGTCGCCGACCGAGCCGGGCTGGGGAAGGATGATGGTGTCCAGCGTCCCACCTTCCGCCCTGATCTGGGCCTGCTCCTCGAAGTTCCCCGACTGCTCGAACTCCGCGGTGTAGTCCACGTTGGGGT
>CALAEC010000251.1 GCA_937890785.1 uncultured Actinomycetes bacterium | reverse complement strand
GTGACAGTCCACGTGACCGCCAAGGACCTGGAGCTTCTTTCGGAGCTGATCGAGGCCGGCACGGTGCGTCCCCAGATAGACCGGCGGTATCCGTTCGCCGAGATCCCCGCGGCGATCGCCTACCTCGAACAGGGCCGGGCCAGAGGGAAGCTGGTGGCAGGGACGGCTTGAGGGCGGCTCGCTCGTTGGTGCGCAGTACTGGTCGATGAGCGGTTGAGGAGATGGGTCCGGGCGACCACGTGCGCTCTCCTGGTGACGGGCGCGTACCCGCCCTTCCGCCTGCGGGCGTAAAGTCGTTCGAGAAGGGGTGAGTCGGCATAAAGGTGCTGGTGATGGCGGCGAGCAAGCACGGATCGACCGCGGAGATCGCCGAGGCGATCGGGGAGGTGCTCACCGGGGCAGGTCACGAGGCTTCGGTCGTTCCACCGGAGGAGATCCAAGACCTCGAGGGCTACGGCGCCGTCGTCCTGGGGAGCGCGGTCTACACCGGGCGGTGGATGAAGCCCGCGAAGGAACTCGCTGAGCGGCTGAGGGACGCCCTCAAGGACCTGCCCGTGTGGCTGTTCTCCAGCGGGCCGATCGGGGACCCCCCGAAGCCCGAGGAGGACCCCGTCGACGTCGCGGAGGTCATGGAGGCCACTGGGGCGGCGGAGCACAGGATCTTCCCGGGGAAGCTCGTGAAGTCGGAGCTCGGCTTCGGGGAGAAGGCCATCGTGCTTGCCCTCCGCGCTCCCGAGGGGGACTTCCGGGACTGGGACGAGATCCAGAACTGGGCGCGGGGCATCGCCGAGGAGCTGGGATCCAAAGAGTAGGTTACCCCCGCCAGGGCTCGAGAGGCGACGGTCGGGTAGGTTGGGATTGTGAACGCCAATCGGAGGGCCCCCGTCTATTCTGAAGGACAGATGGAGATCGCCGCATCACCGGAGGCGGTGTGGGACCTGTTGGCCGACGTCCGCGGTTGGCCGAGATGGAACCCCGACGTCAAGGAGGTCTCGCTCGAGGGGGAGGTCGCCGAAGGGACGGTGTTCCGGTGGAAGGCCGGCCCCGGCACCATCACCTCCACCCTCCGGGTGGTGGATCGTCCCAGGGCTCTGGGCTGGACGGGTCGTACGTTGGGGATCAATGCCATCCACGTGTGGAGGTTCGAGGAACACGGAACCACGACGCTCGTCAGCATGGAGGAGTCGTTCGAGGGCCTGATCGCCCGCCTGTTCCGCAGGCGGCTGCAGAGGCAGCTCGACGCCACCACCCAGGCCGGCCTGGAGAACCTGAAGGCCGTTGCGGAGCAGCAGCGGGCGACCTGAGGCGACAGGGACCGGCCCCCGGGTGCCCGGGGGCCGGTCCGTGAAAGACGGTCGATGCTCGGTTACTCGATGACGGATACCTGCGTCTGGGGGTTCATCATGGGCAGCTTCCGAGCGCCGGCCCTGACCCGATCACTCAGGAGGAAGATGTCCACCCCCCGGTCGTGGTCGTTGGCGACGATGAAGCCGTTGTACCAGTACGAGGACCACGAGCTTCCGTCGCTCGGCGCGTAGAAGCCGACCTCGGCGTCCGCCTCGGTGGCGCCTTCCAGCAGCGCATCGACGTCCAACACCGTGGTGCCGCCAGTGTAAGCCGAGGCCACCAGCACGTTCCTCCCATTCCTCAGGGGGATGAAGTTGAAGTTGTGCATCGTGCAGGTGTCGGGCATCGACCGTGGGATCTTATAGTTGTCCAGGAAGGCCCCCGTCTCCGTGTCCAGGAACCAGACCCGCCCCTGCTGGTCGTTGGGATTGGTGCAGCGGGCGGCTCCGCCGCCGCCGGACTCGTCCCCGAACGCCACAACCGATCCGTCCCAGCTGAACGCCGCAGAGTGCCACAGGTCGATGTTGAAGGTATTGACCACGGGATCATCGAAGCGCCACAGGAACTGCGGGTTCAGCGGATCCGAGATGTCCCACAGCTGCGATTCGCTCATACAGGCTGCGGCCGCCAGCTCCAGCTCCACGAAGACGCTGATGTCGTGGCAGGCCCGGAAGCTGGTCGTCCCTGAGATCGGGTACACGGCGAGCTCGGTCGCCGGATCCAGGGAGTACTTGGAGACCGTGGCGCCGGCCGGGTCGTCGAGCGGCACGGTGACGATAGACACGAATCCGTGCCCGCCGCCCTCCTCGGCCCGCCGGCAGTTCGGTCCCTGCGCGGCCGCACCGAGCGGGTACGAGGAGATGTACAGGTGGACGGTGTTCCCGTCGGGCATCAGCGTGTGCGTGTGAGAGCCGCAGTCGGTGCGTACCGCCTTGACGAACTCGGGGTTCGCCGGGTCGCTCACGTCGAAGATGCGAACCCCCTCCCAGGCGGTGGGGTTGGCGTTCGTGGTGTTCGTGCTCCCATTGCAGGTGTCGGGCCAGGCCGGATCAGCGCTCGTCTGGGGGGTATCCACCGACGAGAACAGGAGATCCCCGTAGACGCTGACGTCCCCCTGGGACCCGTTACAGTGGACGCTCGAGACCACGACCGGAGCCTCCGGATCGGCGATGTCGATCACCCGGAAACCGTTGTAGTTCCCGGCGTAGGCCAGTGTGCCGTCGAACGCCAGGTCTGACTGGGTAAAGGTCCCTTCCCTGGGCACGGCGGACAGGAGCTTCATGTTCTGGGAGTGGAGGTCCGCGTTGTGATCGGCGCCGGCCGGGAGCGCCGACGCGGCCAGCCCGATCGCCAAGAGACCGGGGAAGAGATACCGGATGAGCCTTCGCACGAGGATTCACCTCCGGGGGTAGTGGGACGTGATCATTCAGCTGACCGCCGGCGACCACCTCCCTCTGCGAACCAGGGCCACCGGACACCGAGGATCGATCGGAGGCGGCCGCTCACTCGGTGGGTAACTCCGCGGCCATCGGGGTGCTGGCGAACGGGCATCCGGTGGAGCGCTCTCACCTTCTTCCTGATCCGAGTCGGGTGACCGAATGTGTGCTCTCTACTCTGGCGCCCCGGGGTGGGATGGCGCAAGCTACCAGGCGGTAGGTCAGCTCCTGGCCGTGTTTCAATTTCTCGGGAGGCACTGCCGGGAGATCGTTGACTGCCAGATACCCCAACGCAGAACCGACCCCGAGGACAGGGCGTAGGCGGCCCGGAGCACCAGGCCCTTCTCCTCGGCAGGGGCGAGTTCCGGCTCCCGTAGGGGACCCGCCTGTGCTGTCTCCGTCCCGTTCCCACTCAGTTTGGCGACCATCGAGAAACCTCCCAATCGGCCTAACGGAATAAGCATCCCGCGCCGGGGAGAGGGTGAGCAGGTGCGGTGGTCCTCCGCGCAGAGGGACCTTAGACCCGGAGTTGGCTCACAGCCTTGAGGCACTTCCCCTCGATCAGGGAACGACGCTGATCAGAACGTTGCCACCTTCTGGCCGTGCAGGGTGCAACTCTTTCGGATCCGCCGCTGACCTCATGTCTTGCAGGCCGGCGGCCAACCCTGGGATGGGGCGATTCGCCCAACGGAGATGAGAGTAGCCCGACTCGGCCAGCTGCCTCCGAGGAGCGGTGGGTCCAAGCTTGAGCGCCTTACGCGCAACTCTGTGAGGCTCAGGTTCGGCCTGGTGTGATGCGGTCAGATCCCCGCACCTTCGACGGTTAGGCGTAGCCCTGCTTTACGGAGGATCCGAATGTCCTGCTCACGATTGTGAACCGAATAAATGCACCCCACAGGCCCTATATCGGCCAAGGACGTGAGGCGACATTACTTGCCTTGGTGCAAACGAA
>CALAEC010000250.1 GCA_937890785.1 uncultured Actinomycetes bacterium | reverse complement strand
TCGTGTGGGCAGGTTGGCCGCCAGCCGCGATCGGCCCCAGCTGTCCCGCACGGTTTAGCTCCCGGGGGAGCACAAGAACCTTGTGAAGGATATCCACTTGTTCTCAAGCCCCCACCATGGATCTAGAGGGCCCAGCCGAGCCAAGGAAGGCCCACGATCAAGGGGACATTCACCGCTTGGATGAACAGGAACCACGGATGGAAGTACAGAACCATCGCCCCGAACGAAGTTGCCAGACCGACCACGGCCTCTCCCTGACGCGGGCCGCGTTGGAACCTCTGGGCGGTGGCGACACCATCGCTCACCTGGATCTCTCTGGGCGGCCCATCCCGTGTAACTGGGGGCTTCTTCAACCACACGAATCTGTTCGTATCGGCGACGCCGAGACGCTCGCTCCGTCGAGGCCGACGGAGCGGATCGCCGCCTAGGGTCGGGCTGACGGCGATGAGCTCTGGTCGCGGCCGCGGTCCATACTTGGCGCACATTCGGATATAGGTCCGCAAAGGAGCCGCATCCTTGAAAGGGGACGAAAGCCCATGGGGGACAACGAGTCGCAAATCCGAGCGCTGATCGAGAGTTGGGCGAGGGCGGTGCACCAGGGTGACATGGATGGTGTCCTGGCCGATCACACCGACGACATTGTGATGTTCGATGTTCCGCCACCCAACGATGGCGTGCGGGGCATCGACGCCTATCGTGAGACGTGGCCGCCGTTCTTCAAGTGGCAGGAGCAGGGCGCTTCGTTCGAGATCGTCTCGCTCGAAGTCACCTCGGGCGAAGACGTCGCCTTCGCGTACGCGTTGCTGCGCTGCGGCACTCAAAAGGAACTGACTACGGATGCTGAGAACCGTCTGCGCCTCACCATCGGGCTGCGGAAGGTAAACGGGCGGTGGCTCGTGGCGCACGAACACCATTCGTTCCCCTCCAAAGACTGAAGAGGGTCATGTCCGAGGAGCTGTTACTTGCCGACGCCCGGTGGGGCGACCAGGCGACCTTCGAACTTCTGGTGCAGCGGTATCGCGGGGAGCTCTCGCCCACTGCTACCGAATGCTCGGCTCGGTCCAGGCAGCCGAGGACGCTGTCCAGGAATCGCTGCTCGGAGTGTGGCGGGGTTCTGGCCGGATTCGATGGCCGGAGCTCGCTTCGGACCTGGCTCTAGCAGTGTGGCGATGCACGGGTGGCTGTCCTCGCGGCCCCCTGCCGGATGCTGTCGTTCGAGCACGGCCCGGCCGGCTCCGACACTCGCGATCTCGGGGAGCCGGTAACCGGTCCCAGTCTGGCTCGAGCGCACACTCCGCGGCGGCGGTACCGAGGCGGTTCAACACCTCCTTCATCCACGTGAAGCCGCAAGGCGAAGCGAGAACGCCTTCCGAGGGTCCGCCCTTCGCTCGACAAAGGGGTCTCCCCTCGGATCAGCAAGCGCGTGGCCGACAGGCTCTACGAGCAGGCTAAGAAGCAGCCATACGACATGGCCGGGACGCGATCCGGATAGCCGCGTACCATCAGGGTCATGAAGTTCGTGATCCTGGTGAAGGCCACCAAGGCCTCCGAGGCCGGGACGATGCCGTCCGAGGAGGGCCTGGCCGGGGTTCTGGCGTACAACCAGGAGCTCGTTCGGGCCGGCGTGATGCTGGATGGGGTCGGGCTGAGCCCAACCTCCGAGGGCTTCC
>CALAEC010000249.1 GCA_937890785.1 uncultured Actinomycetes bacterium | reverse complement strand
GGAAGACGCTCGACCTGGTGATGGACGAGCTGGACCGGATGCAGCGCATCGTCGAGGACCTGATCGTCCTGGCGAAGGCGGAGCGGCCGGACTTCCTCAACCTCGACACGGTCGATCTGGCCACGCTCACCGAGGAGGTCCACGCCAAGGCGGCGGCCATCGCGGCCCGCGACTGGCGGCTCGACGGGGTGGGCCGCGGTGTCGTTGTGGCCGACCGCCAGCGGCTGACCCAGGCAATGATGCAGCTGGCCCAGAACGCGGCCCAGCACACCGGCGAGGGGGACACGATCTCGCTGGGCTCCTCGGTCCGGAACGGCGAGGCCCGAGTGTGGGTGCGCGACACCGGCCCGGGGGTCCCGCCTGAGCAGGGCGATCGGATCTTCCGGCGCTTCGCCAGGGGCGGCGGCACCCGGCCTTCGGAAGGAGCGGGGATCGGCCTGGCCATCGTCAAGGCGATCGCCGAGGCCCACCACGGCCGCGTCGAGCTCGACAGCGCGCCTTCCGAAGGCGCTACGTTCGCGGTGGTGATCCCCACCGACCAGCCCCAGGAGGAGCCCACGTGAGCCGGATCCTGATCGTCGAGGACGAGGCCCGCATCACCGCCTTCCTGGAGAAGGGCCTGGCGGCGATCGGATACGCCACTTCGGTTGCCTCTGACGCACGGGACGGACTGGCCATGGCCCGGACCGGCGACTTCGACCTGATCGTCCTGGACCTCGGCCTGCCGGACCGTGACGGCATGGAGGTCCTCCGCGATCTGCGGGAGACCGACGGCCGAACTCCGGTGATCATCCTCACGGCCCGAGCCGACGTGGGCGACACCGTGAGCGGCCTGGACGCCGGCGCAGACGACTACGTCCCGAAGCCGTTCCGGTTCGAGGAGCTGCTGGCCAGAGTGCGGGTCCGACTGCGGGAGCGGCGAGCGCCGGAGCCGACCGTGCTCCGAGCGGGGGACGCGGCGCTCGACCTGCGGACCCGGCGGGTGTCGATCGCGGACCGGTCCCTGGAACTGACCGCGCGAGAGTTCGCGCTGGCGGAGACGTTCTTCCGCCACCCCGGCCAGGTGCTGAGCCGGGAACAGCTCCTCTCCCACGTGTGGGGCTACGACTACGACCCGGGGTCGAACGTGGTCGACGTGTACGTGGGGTACCTCCGCAGGAAGCTCGGCGGCGACCGGATCCGAACGGTCCGGGGGATGGGATACCGCTTGGAGGCGGTCGGGCCTGCCACCTGACCCTCGTGGGTAGACTACGAGGGCAGTGGTCACGATCGCCCACATCTCCGATCCGCACGTCGGCTCTCCGTACTTCGTCCCGAACCTGATGAACCGGGTGATCGTGGAGATCAACGAGCTCGAGCCGGACGTGGTGGTCTGCACCGGGGACTTCACGAACTACGGCTACCGGCAGGAGTTCAAAACTGCGGCGGTCTACCTCGAGCGGCTCACCGCGCCCGTGCATTCGGTCCCGGGGAACCACGACGCTCGCAACGTTGGGTACGTGCACTTCGAGGAGCTGATCGGGCCGCGCCACTGGTCGGTGGACATCGACGGCGTGCGCATCGTGGGGGCCGACTCGAGCGAGCCCGACCTCGACCACGGTCAGATCGGCCGGGAGCGGTACGAGTGGATCCGCGCGGAGTTCGACACGCCCGCCGAGTTCCGGATCTTCGCTCTCCATCATCACCTGATCCCGGTGCCGGGAACGGGGCGGGAGCGGAACATCGTGTACGACGCGGGGGACCTGCTCGAGGTCCTGATCCGCTCCGGCGTCCATCTGGTGGTCACCGGGCACAAGCACGTCCCATACGTGTGGCGGCTGGAGAACCTGTACATCGTCAACGCCGGCACCTGCGCCTCGCTCCGCCTGCGGGGGCACACCAAGCCGTGCTACAACGTGATCGAGATCGAAGGGGACGAGGTCCGGATCCATCGCCGGTACCCCTTCGGAGGCTCCACCCTCAACGCTCACTATTCGATCTCCAGCGGCGAGGAGCACGTCCGGGAGCTCGAGATGCTGACCCCCGGGCCGAAGGCCGACGCGCCGCTGGTGACCGAGTAGTCGAAGCTCGGAGGACGCGTGACCAGAACCCTCGTGCTCGTCGACGGCGAGCACTATCCACCGACCACCCGTTGGGCCCTCGACACGGCGCGAGCCGAGGGGTTCGACGTCGTGGCGTGCCTGTTCGTCGGGGGGACGGAGAAGGTGGCCGCCGGCGAGCTCCCCGACCTCGGTCCGGTCCCCGTGGAGCGGGCCGGGCCCGACCTTCTTGGCTCGGTCCGTGAAGCGATCCGGCGGCACCGGCCGGCGGCCGTGCTGGACGTCTCCGACGAGCCCATCATGGGGTACCGGGAACGGGCCCTGGCGGCGGCGGCCGCGCTGGCCGACGGCGTCCGGTACGTCGGTGCCGACTTCGCCCTGGAGCCGCCGATCGACGGGGCACCGCTCGCGGTCCCCACCCTGGCCGTGATCGGCACGGGGAAGCGCACGGGGAAGACGGCGGTGGCCGGCGAAGCCGCCCGCATCGCCGCCAGGGCCGGCCTGTCTCCGGTCGTGGTCGCCATGGGCCGGGGTGGGCCGCCGGAGCCGCAGCTCGCAGAGCCCGGATCGATCGACGTGCACCGGCTGGTCGCGCTGGTGGAGGAGGGGCACCATGCGGCCAGCGACTACCTGGAAGACGCCCTGACCACCGGCGTGCCGACCGTGGGGGCTCGCCGGGCCGGCGGCGGCCTGGCGGGCCGCCCGTACGCCTCGAACGTGCGGGAGGCCGCACGGTGGGCCGAGGAGCGCGACCCGGGGCTCGTGATCCTCGAGGGCAGTGGGGCCGCGATCCCCCCGGTCCCCTGGGACGCCGGCGTGCTGGTGGCCCCGACCGACCTTCCCGAGGAGTTCCTGCGTGGCTACATGGGCCCATACCGGGTCTTGCTGTCCGACCTCGTAGTGTTTACAATGGGTAGTGGCCCGGACGTCGGGCCCCAACTTTCCGTCCTGATATCCCACGTTCGAGGGCTTCGTCCGGACGCACGGACGATCGTGGTCGATCTCTTTCCCGTGCCGCTGGAGGAAGTCGGGGGGAAAAAGGTGTTCTTCGCAACCACCGCTCCACCGGCCGCCGGGCCCCGCCTGGTGGCATCCCTGGAGGAGGCCCACGGCGCCTCGGTGGTGGGCACCACCCACCACCTGAGCGACCGGGCCGCGCTGGCCGTGGACCTCGAGGCCGCGCCGGCGTACGAAGTGCTGGTCACCGAGCTGAAGGCAGCGGCCGTCGACGTGGCGGTCAGGACGGCCCTGGAGCGGGGGGCCGAGGTGGTGTTCGCCGACAACCGAGCCGAGACGATCGAGGGGGATGGGGACCTTCCCGACCTCCTCCTGGAGGCCACCCGGCTGGCGATGGACCGGGCGAAGGAACGATGACCCGAGGCAAGCGAAGCACGCACATCATCATCTCGGACCGGGACCCCGGCCTCCCGTACTCCAAGGGCCTGATGGCGTCCCAGGTCATGGTCAGCGGGCTGTCGCCGTACCGCTCGTACAAGGTGGCCGAGCGGATCGAGGACGAGCTCGTCGAGCGGGGCGTCCGGTCCCTCACCACCGAAGAGCTCCAGGCCCTGGCGGTCCGGATGATCGAGGACGAGGCGGGCGAGCGGTACGCCCGGAATTTCGTGCGGTGGCAGGGCGTTACACGTCTCGACGTCCCCCTGGTGCTCCTGATCGGAGGAGCCACCGGGGTGGGGAAGTCGACCATCGCCACCCAGATCGCCGCCCGGCTGGGCGTGGTCCGGGTGATCCCCTCCGACTCGGTGCGGGAGGTCATGCGGGGGTTGTTCTCGCGGGAGCTGATGCCGACCCTGTACACCTCGTCCTTCGACGCCGACTCCGCGCTGAGAGAGCCTCCTGCGCGGGCGGCCGACCGGGTCATCGTGGGGTTCCGGGAGCAGACCGCCGCGGTGGCCGTGGGCCTCCGGGCCCTGATCGAGCGGTCGGCGGTCGAGGGGACCAGCTCGATCATCGAGGGGGCCCACGTGGTGCCGGGGTTCCTGGACGTCCAGCGGTTCGGCGATCGGGTCCTGGCCGTCCCGGTCGTGGTGACGGTGGATGAGGAGGAGGTGCACCGGAGCCACTTCCAGGCCCGGTCCGCGGACTCCGCGGCTCGGCCGTTCGATCGCTACATCAGCAACTTCGACAACATCAGACGGGTGCAGAAGT
>CALAEC010000248.1 GCA_937890785.1 uncultured Actinomycetes bacterium | reverse complement strand
CGGAGTCGTGGGCGTCCTTCCACCCCTGGTTCCGGAGCCCGCGCGGCGACCGCGAGAGGAACTCGACGAACCCGTCCTGGTCCGCATCGCCGTATCGGTCGATCCACTCGAGGGCGGCCTCGGCCGCCGGCAGCAGGTCCTTGACGAACCCGAGGTCGTTCGTCCACCGGAAGTACTGCGCCAGCAGGATCAGGAACCACGGCGTGGCGTCGACCGACCCGAAATACGGCGAGTGCGGGATCAATCCGGAGCGAGCCAGCTCGCCCTTGCGGATCTCGTGGAGGATCTTGCCGGGTTCCTCATCCCGCCAGTCGTCCACCGAGGCGCCCTGGAGGGCGGCCAGCACCTGGAGCGAATCCCGAGCGGGTCGCGACGAGAGCATCAGCATCTGGTGCGAAGTGATCAGCGTGTCTCGCCCGAACGCGGCCACGTACCAGGGGATGCCCGCGGCGATGATCCCCGCGCCGTCCGTCTCGGTGTACAGCGCCCGGAGGTCTCGAAGCCCTCGGGTCAGCAGCTGGTCGAACACCTCATTGTCGGTTCGGATGTGGGCGCACTCCCGCTCCCAATCCTCGTAGCTGTGACGGAGCGAGTGCACCACCTCGTCGAAGTCCCCCGGCGGCGGGTAGACGTCCTCGACCACCGGCTCGACGACCAGCGGGATCGTGGTGGTCTCGTGGGCGGGCAGGTGCACCGTGAACCAGGCCTGGACCAGATCGCCTCGAACCTCGATGCGGGTCGGCCGCACCCCGAACTCGATGCGGGTTCGCCGGCGGATCCGGTCGTCGCCGACGTAGCCGAACTCGATCGATCGCTCGCTGGTGACGGGAGGCTCGTACGTCCCGCGGGTTTCGCGGGCCAGCCCCCGCACCTCGAAGATGTCGGCGAAGTCGGCGCCGAACGTCAGGTCCAGGTCGACGTCGACGGGATGGGGGTTGTAGTTCTTGATCCGGACCCGCTCGTAGAGCCGTCCCTTGATCGCTCGGATCCGCCTGATGTTCAGCGTGTGCTGGCTGACCGGAGGCCGGCCCTCCTCGTACAGGTCCGGGTTCGTCAGATCGACGTGCGACACGTAGACACGCTCGGCCGATGAGGAGAGCAGGATCGGCTCGCGGCCGGCCACCCGGAGCCTGAAGTGCGACAGGAATCGAGTGTCCATGTGGTACAGGCCGAGCCCCAGCTCGACGCGGTCGTCGAGGTTGCCCTCGATGTCGGAGTAGAGGAAGGTCTCGCCCTCCTTGACCGCCAGGACCTTGCCCGGCAGGTCGGAGACCACCGGTACGCGGGGGACAGGGGTCGAGGGGAAGGGCTCGGGGACCGCAGTCCCTTCCTGATCGGGCATCGCGTCCAGTCTAGGGCTGGCCTCGTGGCGGCTCAACGTCCTGGACATCGGCACCCGCGGCCGCCGGCTGGAGGCGGAGGACCCGCCACCCCGGGCCGAGGTTGGGCACCCGTCGACCCTCGATCTCGAAGGCGACCAGCGAGGGACCGGCCCCGGCGACGCAGACGGGAAGCCCCGCCGCGCGGAGCTCTTCGAACATGGCGCGGGCCCCCGGCACCAGGGGAAGCCGCCGGCCTTGATGCAGGCGGTCCTCCACGGCTTCGGGGAGCAGCTCGGGGCGCTCGGTCAGGGCCAGCACCGCCAGCGCGGCCCGGCCGGCGTTGAACGCGGCGTCGGCGAGCGGCACCTGGCGGGGAAGGATCCGTCGGGCGTCCTCGGTGGGCAGTCGTTCGTGCTCTGGGACCAAGACGGCGAGCCGGAGGTCGGGGTGGAGCGCCAGCGGCTCGGCCCGCCACCCCGACCGCGAGAGGTAGGCGATCGCGGCGCCGCCGCGGAGGCAGGCGGCCACGTTGTCGGGGTGGCCCTCGATGTCGACGGCGATCTCGAGCAGGCGGTCCGGTCCGAGCTCCGCACCAAGCAGCCGGTCGGCCAGCACGATGCCACTGACCACTGCCGCCGCCGAGGACCCCAGCCCGCGCTCCAGGGGGATGTGGTTTCGGCACCGGAGGGCGAACGGGGGCAGGGCCCCGCCGACCTCCCTGGCCAGCCAGGCCATGGCCCGGAACACCAGGTTCGAGGCGTCCTCGGGCAGGTCCCCGGCGCCTTCCCCCTGGACGCGCACCTCCGGACTCGCCGCCGTGTCGGCCTCGACCTCGTTCCACAGGTCGACGGCCATCGCCAGCGCGTCGAACCCGGGACCGAGGTTGGCCACGGTGGCGGGAGCCCGGACGAGCACGGCCTACAGGCCCACGAGCTCGGCGATGGTGTCGACATCGGGCGGCGCGGCATAGGGAGCGGCGACGACGTCCATGGCGACGGCCGGATCCTTGAGCCCGTGTCCGGTGAGGACGCAGACGACCGTGGCGCCACGCTCGAGCACGCCGGTGCGCGCCAGGAGCCGAAGGCCGGCCACCGAGGCCGCCGACGCCGGCTCGGCGAACAGGCCCTCCGCGGCAACGTCTCGGTACGCCGCCATGATCTCGTCGTCGGTGACGGCCAGGATCTCGCCGCCCGACTCCGATGCGGCCTCCACGGCCGGCTTCCACGAGGCCGGGTTCCCGATCCGGATCGCGCCGGCCAGGGTCTCCGGCCGTTCCACGGGCTCGCCGCGCACGATGGGCGCGGCGCCCTCGGCCTGGAAGCCGTACATCCGGGGGAGCCGCTCGATCTCCGCCGACTCCCGCAGCTCCCGGTAGCCGAGCCAGTGGCTGGTGATGTTGCCGGCGTTGCCGACCGGCACGAGGTGGAGATCGGGGCCGCGGCCCAGCGCGTCGCAGATCTCGAACGCGCACGTCTTCTGGCCCTGGATCCGGTCGGGGT
>CALAEC010000247.1 GCA_937890785.1 uncultured Actinomycetes bacterium | reverse complement strand
TCGCGGAGCATCTTGGCCGAGCCCAGCATGGTCTGGACGATCAGCTCGGTGGCCACGTCCCTGGAGAGGCCGAGGAGGATGCAGCCGTCGATCATCGCCTCAGACAAGAGCGCGAAGTACGCCGGCCCCGAGCCGGACGTGGCGGTGACGGCGTCCTGGTGGACCTCGGACAGCCGGATCACCCGGCCGACCGAGGACAACAGCTCCTCGGCCACCGCGAGGTGCTTGTCCCCCGCGTGTGCGCCCGGACTGATCACCGACATGGCCTCGTCGACGAGCACCGGCACGTTCGACATCACCCGGACCACCGGCACGCCGGCGGCCACGCGGCTCTCGATGAACGAGCACCGGATCCCGGCGGCGAACGTGATCAGCAGGTGGTCCGTGGTGACGGCATCGCCGACCTGGTCCAGCAGGGCGTCCATGTCCTGCGGCTTCACCGTCAGCACCAGGGTCCGAGCCCGAGACGCCGCCTCGGGGTTGGAGAGCGTGGCCTCCACGCCGTGCCCCTCGGCGAGCTCGCGGGCCCGCTCCTCCCGCCGGGCCGTGACGATGATGTCCTCCGGGGCCCGCCCGCCCGAGCGGATCAGGCCCGACACGAGGGCCTCGCCCATCTTCCCGGCCCCGAGGAAGGCCACCCGGCGTTCCTCGATCATCCCCTCCTCCTCACCAGGTTGCTCACGAAGAACCACACGTTCGCCGGCCGTTCCGCCAGGCGGCGGGTGAGGTACGGGTACCACTCCGCCCCGTACGGAACATAGGCGCGAACAGGGTACCCCCGGCCGGCGTAGTCCCGCTGCAGGTCTTCGCGGATGCCCAGCAGCATCTGGAGCTCGATGCGCTCGATCGGCAGGCCCCGTCGCTCGGTGAACCGGACCGCCCCGGCCAGCAGGCGAGGGTCGTGGGTGGCCACGTGGACGGGGTGGCCGCGGGAGGTCAACGTGGCGAACAGCCTGGCGAAGGCGCGGTCGACGTCGGCCCGGGACGGGTAGGCGACCGAGGGGGACTCCAGATAGGCCCCCTTCACCAGCCGGATCGGGGCGCCGTCCGGCAGCGCGAAGACATCGTCCGCGGTCCGGCGGAGGGCGGACTGGATCGCCACGCCGATGCCCTGGTGGCGGGCGCGGAGCCGGCGAAGGACCTCGAGCGTCGGATCCACGTACTCGCTCGACTCCATGTCGACCATCACCAGGATCCCGGCCGGCTCGGCCGCCGCGAGCACCCGTTCGGTGTTCTCGAGACACAGGTCCATCGACTGGTCCAGCCCGAGCTGGGTCAGCTTGATGGCGATGTTGCAATGGAGGCCCTCCGTCTCGTGGATCAGCTTCAGGGCCAGCACGTACCCATCGGCTGCCGCCGACGCCTGCGCCTCGGAGGTCACGTTCTCGCCGAGATGGTCCAGCATCGCCGCGATGCCGCGCCGGCCCAGTGCGTGGGCCGCCGAAATGCCATCCTCGAGCCTCTCACCGGCCACGAACCGATGGGCCACCCGACGCCCCAGGGAACTCCTCGTGACCAGGCCCCGCACCACGGCCAGCTCCGTCCCCCAGAGCACCGCCGCGCGGAGCGCCGTCCCGGTCACGGCCTCATGACACCCGAGCTCCGAGGATCCGCTCGATGTGCGACAGCGCCCACCGGTTGACCTCCTCGTGGTCGTGGCCGGGGGCGCTGAACGTCTCGCAGCCGTCCCGCCGAACCACCACCCGGTAGTCGCGGTTGCGCAGATCCGAAGTGGTGTGGAGCACGCAGATGTCCGTGCAGAACCCGCAGATGTGGACCTCGTCGGGCCCGAGGTCCTTCAGGACCCGCTCGAGCTCCGTATCGAAGAAGGCGGAGTACCGACGCTTCTGGATCACCGCGGCCGCGTCCGGCTCGAACCGCCGGAGCTCCTCGACCAGGTCGTGCTCGTCGGTGCCGACGATGCAATGCGGGGGGAACATCTCGAACTCCCGGTCGTCCTCCCGGTGGCTGTCCTTGGTGAAGATGACCGGTGTCCCCGCGGCCAGCTCCTCCTCGACGATCCAGACGATGCGGGGTATGGCCGCGGTGCACTCGGGACTGGCCATGTTCCCCAGGCGGGTGAACCCCTCCTGGACATCGGTGACGATCAGGACTCGGCCGGGCATGCGAACCCCTCTGGCTGGCCGTTCGTCAAAGAGTATAGGCGGACGCCCGATCCGAATTGACCGGCGTGCCCGAACTTGGTACGTTCCCGTGAGCCCACAGGAGCCGTCGGCACCGAGCCGCCGGCCGAAGGGGAGAGGAGGATCTGCATGGACCGGAGACGTACTGGATGGGTGCGGCCTGCCCTCGTTCTCGGCGTGTTGGGGGTTGTCGCAGCCGCGCTGATCATCTCGCCGGCGAGCGCGCATTTCGAGCCCCGCCACGAGAGGAAGCACGTGAAGAAGATCGCTCGGAGGATCGCCAGGA
>CALAEC010000246.1 GCA_937890785.1 uncultured Actinomycetes bacterium | reverse complement strand
AACCTTGCGCCCTTGCCAAGGTGGGGGTCGCGGGTTCGAATCCCGTCGTCCGCTCCAATCGAAACCGCAGGTCATAGGGCCTTTTCGGCCTCCGGCTAGCACTTTCATCCCGGCCTTCTCCCGCGAAAATCCCGTCTCTCTCCCGTCTCAGAACGAGAATCCTGGGTCCTGAGCCTGGATCTCCCTCGGCTTGAGTCACCGCGGGGACCGGGTGGGGAGGCGCAAGCTGTCGCCCATGGCACGCTGACTGCCTATCACGTGCCCACACGCCAAGCACGCTGGACTGGCGGTCGGCTCATCGAGCCATGTGAGCCGCTCTCGGGGCCGGATTCGCAGGTAGTGGGAGGATGCAGAATCCTTCGCGATCCCGAGGAACGAGAACAGGAAGTCGTTTGTTGCGTGCCCGACCGCCGACGCGTTCAGAGTGACGACGCTCGGTGCCCCGACCTCTGGCTCGTTCACGTAGCGCTGGCGCTGACGTTCCTCGGGGGAGAGAGCTTCCTCTTGGAGCCCTGCGGGGGTGAAGGGAGCACAAACCCCTGATCGTCGGCGCGACCGGCGCGTTCGTACGATCGGGCCTTCGTCTCGTGGGAGGGTCCCCTCGTGGTCTTCGCTCTTGTGTATCTGTTGCTGCGCCGCCTGGTCCGGTTGACTGCGATCTCATCCATCGAACAGCTCGATACCGAAGTCGAGCTCATGGTCCTTCGTCACCAGCTGAAGGTCCTCAAGCGCCAGGTGGGCCGCCCGCGCCTTCGCCGCCAGGACCGGGTGTTCATGGCCGCGATGAGCAGGGTCCTTCCTCGAGCTCGGTGGTCGGCGTTCCTGGTCAGCCCCCAGACGCTCCTTCGGTGGCACCGGGAGCTGGTGCGGAGGAAGTGGACCTTCCGTCGGAGATCGACGGGAGGCAGACCACCGATCTCCGAGGACGTTCGAGACCTCATCCTCCGGATGGGCAGGGAGAACCCGCGGTGGGGATGCATCCGGATTCGGGGTGAGCTCGCGAAACTCGGCATCAGGGTCTCGGCGACCAAGATCCGGACGCTGCTGCGCGCCAATGGCATCGGTCCGGCTCCCCGCCGAGACAGCCCCACCTGGAGCACATTCCTGCGCTCCCAGGCTGGCGCGATCCTCGCCCTGGACTTCTTCACTGTGGAGACGGTCTTGCTTCAGACGCTCTGTGTGCTGTTCGCCATCCACATCGCGACGCGTCGGGTGACGATCCTGGGGGTGACCAGGAACCCGGACTCGGCGTGGGTCACTCAGCAGGCTCGCAACCTCGCGGTGGGGGAGCCGCTTCGAGGTGTCCGCTACGTGATCCGGGACCGGGACACGAAGTTCTCGGGTCCGTTCGACGAGGTGTTTCGCTCCGAGGGCGCGAGGATCATCAAGACTCCTGTCCGGGCTCCGAGGGCCAACGCTCACGCCGAGCGGTGGATCCGCACCGCGCGGGCGGAATGCCTTGACTGGATGCTCGTGCTCGGCCGCCGTCATCTGGAGCACGTGCTTCGCGCCTTACACCGCCCACTACAACCAGGCCAGGCCCCATCGGGGTCTCGAGCTCAAGACGCCGGAGCCGCGGCGCGTTCCGGCTCCGCTTGCCGAAGCGATCCGCGTCCGACGGCGCGACGTGCTGGGCGGGCTCATCCACGAGTACGAACGCGCTGCTTGAGGCCCGCATCGAAGGTTTCCGTGCCCTTCAGGTGGCACAGGAGGCCATGGCCCGGGCTTTTGAACGTTGGGACCGGGTGCGACAGATGGAATCGTTCCGCAGGCGGGATTCCATCGTGGCCCAGCAGACCGTGGACCCTTCGGCCCGGAGGTTGCGTGGGGCTCCGACGTCGACCAGCAGAACCGACCGTCGCGAGCGGCCCAGCATCAGCGCTCCGTTCAGGCCGGCGGGACCTCCACCAACCACAATCGCGTCGTAAATGTCCCTCAACTCATCCATCATTGCGCCCTCCTTGCGGATTGATGCTTGTTGAATCGCTCAAGGGCATCGAGGATCAGATCCAGGCCGAACTCGAACTCTTCGGTGTAGTTGTAGCCCTTCTTCCCGAACTCCATCACGACCTCAGCTAGATACGGATACTCATCGCCCCTCTCGCCTACCGTGGTCTTCGCCATCTCGGCCGATTCCTCCGGCGACTCGAAGGGGATCGTCTGTTCCTGGAGGGCAAAGCCGTATGTGTAGCTGTCCAGCACGTTGTAGGCATGCACGGCATCTCTGAAGGAAAAGGGTGCTTCCCTGAGACACCCCATCGTAGCGTTGTGGTGCGCGGCGCTCGCGGGACCGGGATGCATGCGGGTCTCCATGAGACCAACCGCCCACGGATGGCGTTGCAACGCGGCGCGCGCTGAGATCCCACGCGCGCGCAACTCAGTCTTCCAGTCACCCCCGATGGCGGGGGGGTACATCTCGCTAAACACGACGTCGACCATGCCGTCGAGGAGGTCCTCCTTGCTGGCTACATGGCGGTAGAGAGCCATCGGGGCCGCGCCCAGTTTTTCGGCGATCTTGCGGATGCTGCATGACTCGAAGCCCTCCGCATCGGCGAGGGCCACGGCGGCTTGGATGAGGCTCTCCCTGCTGAGACGCGCCCGGTGGGTCGTGTCCGTCCCTCGAGCCATTTCCACCTTCTTCCAGAGTTCTCGGCGTTCCCTATTGACAAGCGTACAGCGTACGCATATCCTAACACAGTGGTGCGTACGGTGTACGCAAATCGTGGCAGGACCGATCGGGCCCAGCCCAGGGAGGCGAGAGGAAGGGGAAGTCGGAATGGCCAAACTGGGTTCCTCCGCCGTGCACCAATCTAGGGAGGCTGTTCAGCCTTCCTTGGTCGGCGCACCGATGCGAAAGGGCTGATCTCCTCGGCACGACCAGCCTGATCTGGATCGTCTTGCCGCTGCTTGTGGGTCTGTTCCAAGCCCTCCGCGAGGAAGTGAAAATGATGGTGACAGTCCTTCGAGTCAAGCTCCAGGCGACCGGCGTGCGGCAGCGGGCAGCATTTCCAAGAGTGGGGGAGGGATGTCCATGAGCTCGCCATGACGTTGTGGCGTGCAAACGCGCGCTAGCAGGGCGCGCTGTTGATCGAGAGCCTCTTAGGGGCGGACGAAAGGAACTCAGTTGGATACTCAGAAGACCGGACGACTCTTCGGCTGGTTGTTCATAGGCACC
>CALAEC010000245.1 GCA_937890785.1 uncultured Actinomycetes bacterium | reverse complement strand
TCCTCCTCCAGCGCCAGATACTCGTCGACCGCGTCGACCGTGAGGCGACGCCGGCACGACGGACAGTCGTACAGCGTCGGCCCCTCGTCACCTTCGGGCTCGACCGGAAGCGGGACGATGTCATCGCCGCAGAACGGGCACCGCACCGTGGCCACGGCGGGAGCCTACCCGAAGAAGACCTCGGCAACCTCGTACAGCTTCTCGGGCACGTACTTCGGCCTGGCCTCGGCCTCGCTGAGCGGAACGTCGACCACGGTGATGCCCCGCAGCCCCACCATGCGGCTCCACCGGCCACCCGCGGCCAGGTCGATGGCGGCCACCCCGAACCGGGTGGCCAGGACCCGGTCGAAGGCCGTCGGGGTGCCCCCCCGCTGTACGTGTCCCAGGATCGTCACCCTGGTCTCGAACCCGGTCCGGTGCTCGAGCTCCTCGGCGATCATCGTGGAGATCCCCCCGAGCTTCGGCCAGCCGTACTCGTCGCGGTCGTACTCGGGCATCGGCAGCGTGCCCTTCCGCGGGACCGCGCCCTCGGCCACCACCACGATGGAGAACAGGTGGCCCTCGCTCTGCCGGTGGCGCAGGTGCTCGCAGACGTCATCGATGTCGAACGGGTGCTCCGGGATCAGGATCACGTCGGCGCCGCCGGCCAGCCCGGCGAAGAGGGCGATCCATCCCGAGTTCCGGCCCATCACCTCGAGGACCATGACCCGGTTGTGGCTCTCCGCGGTGGTATGGAGCCGGTCGATGGCGTCGGTGGCGACCTGGACCGCGGTGTCGAAGCCGAACGTGAAGTCGGTGCCGGCGATGTCGTTGTCGATCGTCTTGGGGACCCCGATCACGTTGACGCCTTCCTCGGAGAGGCGGGCGGCCGCTCCCAGGGTCCCCTCGCCCCCGATGGCGATCAGACCGTCGACCTCGGCCGCCTGAAGGTTGCCGATCAGGCGCTCCAGACCGCCCTCCTCGCGGAACGGGTTCAGCTTCGAGGTCCCCAGGATCGTCCCGCCCCGGTGGAGGATCCCTCGGACGTTCCCGGGCGCGAGCGCCACCGCCTCGCCCTCGAGCACGCCCCGGTACCCGTTCCGGAAGCCCACGATCTCGCACCCGTGGCGCTCCACGCCCTTGCGCACCACGGCCCGGATGACCGCGTTCAGGCCGGGGCAGTCGCCACCGCCGGTGAGCACGCCGATCCTGGTCACCCGGCCATTCTAGGAGCGGCCCGAGTCCAGATTCGCCCGAACGTGGCCGATACCAACCTTGTCCCCCCCACAGCTGATCCCCCCATGGAGGCACGGTGCGCAAGAGCGCCATCCTGCTCGCGGCCTTCCTGCTCGCGCAGGCCCCGGCCGGGGCGCAGACCAGCGATCTCGACCGGGCCCGGGAGGAACAGCGCGCGGCCCGGGCCGAGGCGGCGCTGGCGAAGGCCGGGCTGGACGAGCTGTCCCGCCGGTACGCCCGCGTCCAGGACGTCGCGAACCGGGCCGCGGCGAGGCTGATCGACGCCTACCTTCAAGAGGGGGTGCTCCAGGCCGAGGTCGCGGGGGCCCAGTCCCTGCTGGACAACCGGGCCGACGCGATCTACCGGGCCGGCCCCGCCGCGTTCATGGACGTCCTCCTCGGGTCGACCGACCCCGGCGACTTCCTGGCCCGCCAGAAGATGATCGAGGGCGCGCTGAACCAGGGAGTCGGCGACGCCACCGAGGCCCTCGGCGCCCTCGACCAGATCGCCGACCTGCGGGCCGAGATCGAGGAGCGCCGCGCCGACCTGGCCGCCCACCAGGCCGAGCTGGCCGAGATCCGAACGGTGATGGAGATCCGCCTGGCCGAGGCCGAAGCGGCCGCCCGCGAGGCCGGCCGTGAGATCGACGATCTGCTTGCGGCCCAGGAGCAGCTCCTCCAGGCCGCAGGCATCGAACAGGGCTTCGAGGACCTGATCCAGGTCAACGGGGAGCTGGGGCGGCTGCTCGAGTACCTCGGGCCGGAGGGCGGCCGGGGCTGCGAGATCCCGCCGGACCTGGAGCCGATCGGCCAGGGCTTCACCGGCGAGGCTTCGTTCTACGGAGACGAGTTCGCCGGCAACCCCACCGCGATCGGCCATCCCTTCAACCCCGACCTGTTCACCGCGGCCCACCGCACGCTCCCGCTCCCCTCGTTCCTGCACGTCACGTACCAGGGGCGGTGCGCCACGGTGCTGGTCAACGACCGGGGGCCGTACGTCGACGGCCGGGTGCTGGACCTGTCCGAGGCCGCGGCAAAGTACATCGGCCTGCCCGGCGTGGGCATCGTGCACGCCGAGATCCTCCGTCCGGCCTAGCGGCCGCCTCCCCCCACGGGTAGCCTCGCCGCGGCATGGCCGTCCTGGCGATCGATGCCGGCACGACCGGGGTCACCACCCTCGTGGTCGACGAGGCCGGGGAGGTCCGAGGGCGCGGGCATCAGGAGTTCCCGCAGCGGTTCCCTCGCCCCGGGTGGGTCGAGCACGATCCGGACGATTGGTGGTCCGCCACGCTGGCTGCCACCCAGGACGCACTCGGCGAAGCCGGCGTGGCCGCCTCATCGCTGGCGGCGATCGGCATCACCAACCAGCGGGAGACCACCGTGGTGTGGGACCGGCAGACGCTTCGTCCCGTGCACCCGGCCATCGTGTGGCAGGACCGCCGGACGGCTCCGCTGTGTGAGGAGCTCCGGGCCGAGGGCTGGGAGAACCGCATCGCCGAACGGACCGGCCTGGTCATCGACCCGTACTTCTCCGGCACGAAGCTGGCCTGGCTCCTGGAGCACGTCGACGGCGTCCGCGCCGATGCCGAAGCCGGACGGCTGGCCTTCGGGACCGTCGACGCGTACCTGGTGGCCCGGCTGACCGGGGGCCGCGCCCACGTCACCGATCACACGAACGCGTCGAGAACGCTCGTCTTCGACATCCACCGGCTGGACTGGGACGACGAGCTGCTGGGACGGTTGGGCATCCCGCGAGCGCTGCTCCCGGAGGTCCGGTCCTCGAGCGGCTCGTTCGGCGTCACTGACCCCGACTCGTTCCTCGGCGCCGCCGTGCCGGTGGCCGGGGTCGCCGGGGACCAGCAGGCCGCGCTGATCGGCCAGGCCTGCTTCGAACCAGGCGACGCCAAGAACACCTACGGCACGGGGTCGTTCGTTCTCCTGAACACCGGACGCCAGGCGCCGCGAGCCGAGGGCCTGTTGACCACCGTGGCGTACTCGGACATGGACGGGGTCCGGTACGCGCTGGAGGGATCGATCTTCGTCACGGGCGCGGCGATTCAGTGGCTCCGCGACGGGCTCGGCCTGCTCGGATCGGCCTCCGAGGCGGGTCCGCTGGCAGCGTCGGTGCCGGACACCGGCGGCGTGTACTTCGTCCCCGCGCTGGTCGGGCTGGGTGCGCCGTGGTGGGACCCCTACGCCCGGGGCATCATCGTGGGGATCACCAGGGGCACCACCCGAGCCCATCTGGTCCGGGCCGCGGTCGAGGCAATCGCCTACCAGACCCGCGACGTTGTCGACGTCATGGCCGGAGCCGCCTCGCCGACCTCGCTCCGGGTGGACGGCGGGGCCAGCGCCATGGACCTGCTGTGCCAGTTCCAGGCCGACCTTCTGGGCGTTCCGGTCCGCCGGCCCGTGGTGCAGGAGACCACGGCCATGGGCGCGGCGTTCCTGGCCGGGCTCGGCGCGCGCGTGTGGTCCTCGAGGGAGGAGGCGGCGGGGGCATGGGCGCTCGATCGTGAGTTCGTGCCCGGCGACCGGGACGAGGCCGATCGGCGATACGCGGGATGGCAGCGAGCGGTGGAGCGGGCCAGGGGCTGGGAGGTCTAGCCGGACCGAGCCGCGGGCACCGGGACCCGGGGCGCCGGCTCGGCGATCCGCGCCTTGACCTTCGAGGCGTACTCGTCCACGTACTCCTGGCCCGACAGCATCATGATCTCGTACATGATCTCGTCGGTGAC
>CALAEC010000244.1 GCA_937890785.1 uncultured Actinomycetes bacterium | reverse complement strand
CGAGAAGGCGGCGCGGTTCGTGCGGTTCTGCGACGCGTTCAACGTGCCGCTGGTGGTGTTCGAGGACGTGCCCGGGTTCCTCCCCGGTGCCGGGCAGGAGTACGGAGGGATCATCCGCCGCGGCGCCAAGCTCCTGTACGCCTTCACAGAGGCCACTGTCCCCCGGGTCACCGTGATCACCAGGAAGGCCTACGGCGGCGCGTACGTGGTGATGAACTCGAAGCACATCCGCGGCGACGTCTCGTTCGCCTGGCCCACGGCGGAGATCGCGGTGATGGGCCCGGAGGGCGCCGTGAACATCGTCCACCGGCGCGAGCTGAAGGAGGCCGAGGATCCGGAGGCGCGGCGGAAGGAGCTGATCGCTCAGTACGAGGAGCGGTTCAACGCCCCATACCTCGCCGCCGAGCGAGGGTACGTCGACGACGTCATCGAACCGTCGGAGACCCGGATCCGGCTGATCCGGGCACTGCGGATGCTGCGGACCAAGCGCGAGGCCGTGCCGGCCCGGAAGCACGGCAATATCCCGCTCTGAGCCATGCCCCGCTACGAGCTCCCGCCCGATCTCACCCCCGAGGAGGAGCGGGCCGTGATCGCCGCGTTGGAACGGGCCCTCGGCACGCGGCAGGACCGACCCTCGCCGTGGGTCCTGGCGGGGCGGGCCGAAGCCCTCCGGCACGGTGCCGTCCAGGTCCGCCACGATGTCGAGGGGCCGTGGGGTTTCCGGGCCCGAATCCCGTTCGCCAAGCCCGGCACGCCCCCGTTCCGCGGCCGCGGCGACGCGAAGTGAGCGACGATCCCGCCACGGCCACCCGCTGGGTCTCCGTGGCGCGGTTCGGCAGCCAGGACGAGGCCCGCTTGCTGGCCGGCCGCCTCGAAGCCGAGGGGATCCCGGCCTCGATCTTCCCCGAGCCACAGTTCACCTACTTCGGCCGGGACACGCTGTCCCATCTGGGTCAGCCGATCGAGGTACTGGTCCCCGAGCACCGCATCGTCGAGGCCCGGGTCCTCATCGAGGAGCTGGAGCAGGCGTGAGCGAGGACCGCCCCATGCCGCTGGAGGGCCTTCGGGTCCTCGACGTGGCCACGGTGATCGGCGGGCCGGGCGCCGCCAGCCGGCTCGGCGACTTCGGCGCCGACGTGATCAAGGTCGAGCATCCGATCACCGGGGACACCACCCGGGCGTTCGGGTGGCGGGTGGCCGGGGTCGCGCTGTGGTGGAAACACCTATCGCGCAACAAACGACCGATCACGCTGCGGCTGTCGGACGCCCGGGGCCGGGAGCTCCTGCTTCGCCTGGTCGAGACCGCCGACGTCCTGATCGAGTCGTTCCGCCCGGGCACGATGGAGCGATGGGGCCTCGGCCCCGACGAGCTGCTGGGCCGCAACCCCCGGCTCGTGATGCTGCGGGTCTCCGGGTTCGGCCAGACCGGGCCGTACGCTCGCCGGCCGGGATTCGGCACGCTCGCCGAGTCGCTGTCGGGGTTCGTGCACATGAACGGCGAAGCCGACGGCCCGCCGCTCTTGCCGCCGATCGCGCTGGCGGACGAGGTGGCCGCCCTCCTCGGCGCGTTCGCGGTGATGGTGGCCCTCCACCACCGCGACCGGAACGGCGGCGCCGGCCAGGTGATCGACCAGTCGCTGTTCGAGGGGCTGTTCGGCCTGACCGGCCCGCTGGCACTGGCCTTCGACCGCCTCGGCCTGGTCACCGGGCGGCACGGCGGGCGGCTGCCGTACGTGGCGCCGAGGAACTCGTACCGAACCTCGGACGACCGGTGGGTGGCCGTGTCCGGCACCTCGCAGTCGGTGGCCGACCGGATCTTCGCCGCGATCGAACGGCCGGAGCTGGCCGGGGATCCCCGGTTCGCCACGAATGAGGCCCGCCTCGACAACGTCGAGGAGCTCGACGCGATCCTGTCCGAGTGGATCGGCGCGCACACGCTCCAGGAGGTCATGGCCGCGTTCGAGGCGCACGAGGCCGCGGCCTCGCCGATCTACGACGTCCAGCAGATCTTCGCCGATATGCAGTACCGGGCCCGCGACACGATGGTCCGGATCGAGGACGAGGAGCTCGGCGACGTCCTCCTCCCCGACGTCCAGCCGCGGCTCTCGGCCACGCCGGGGCGCCACCGGCACGCCGGCCTGCCGCTCGGCTCGGCCAATCGGGAGGTCTTCGTCGACGAGCTGGGCCTGTCCGCGGAGGAGCTGGAGCGCCTGCGCGCGGAGGGGGTGGTCTGAGCGACGCCCCGCTCGGACCTCGAGGACCGGCTCGCGACCGAGGGGCTGGGACCGCCGCGGTGGTGGTCGAACGCCCCCGGCGATCGGTACGGCCGGCACGACCACCCGTACCACAAGGTCCTGTACTGCGCGGAGGGCTCGATCGTGTTCCACCTGCCGGACCGCGACGTCGACCTCGGCCCGGGCGATCGCCTCGACGTGCCGCCGGGGACGGTGCACGGAGCCACGGTGGGTCCTCGAGGCGTCACGTGCGTGGAGGCGTCGAGGCCGGCATGACGTCCGTCGCGCTGCTGGCCGATCAGCTGTTCGCCACGGTGCCCGGCGGCACCGGCACGTACGTCCGCGAGCTGCTGCCGGCGTTGCGTGCCGCCGACCCGACGCTCGACCTGACCGTGTTCCACGCCCGGCAGGAGCGCCCAGTCCCGCTGGCCGAGCTCGACGGCATCCCCAGGATCGAGCTGGCCCGAGGGATCCGGGCCCTGTACCCATCCTGGAACCTGGTGGGACGACCGGCCCTGCCGCCGAGCCTGGCGGGGGCCGGGGTCCTCCACGCCCCGTCGCCTGTGGCCATCCCGCCGGCGAGGCAGGGGCAGCGGCTGGTGGTCACGGTCCACGACCTGGCGTTCCGGCTGTACCCCTCGCTGTTCCCGCCCGCCTGGCGAGCGATGTATCGGACCGGGCTGCGGCGGGCGGTCCGGCACGCCGACGCCATCGTGGCGATCTCCCGCCACACCGCCCACGACCTGGCCCGCCACGCCGCCGTCGAGCCGGCCAGGATCCACGTGATCCCGCTGGCCGCCTCGCTCTCCGAGACGGTCGAGGATCCGGAGCCCGCGCTCGAGCGCCTCAAGGTGCCCCGCCCGTACCTCTTGTTCGTGGGGACGCTGGAGCCGCGGAAGAACCTGGTGCGCCTGGTGCGGGCATATCGCCGGGTCGCCGTCCGACTCCCCCACACCCTGGTGCTGGCGGGTCCCGCGGGCTGGCGGACGCAGCGGCTCCACCGGGAGCTGTCGCTCCGCGGACCGGGGAGGATCCTGCTGACCGGCCGGGTGTCCGCCGCCGACCTCGACGCGCTGTACCGGGGGGCCGCGGCGTTCTGCTACCCGTCGTTGTACGAGGGGTTCGGTCTGCCGGTGGTGGAGGCCATGGCCCGGGGCGTGCCCACGGTGATCGCAGACGCCTCATCCCTCCCCGAGGTCGCCGGCGACGCGGCGCTCCGCGCCAACCCACGCTCGGTGCGGTCGCTGACCGGCGCCCTCGAGCGGATCCTCACCGACCGTGACGAGGCCGACCGGCTGGCCGAGGCGGGACGGGAGCGCGCCTCCCTGTTCTCCTGGGAGCAGACCGCGCGCATGACGCTCCGGGTCTACGAGGGTGCCTCGTGACGGATCTGGCCGCCTTCCGTGCGCAGTTCCCGGCGCTCGGACGCGTCACGTACCTGAACAACGCCACGGCCGCACCGGGCGCGCTCCCGGTCCTCGACGCGCTCCGGCGGGTGGAGGGCGAATGGGAGGCCGGGGAGTTCTCGTGGCAGGCCTGGGAAGCTGAAGGCGAGGCCACCCGGGAGCTGTTCGCCCGGCTCGTGGGGGGCCACGCCGAGGACGTGGCGCTGCTGCCCACCCTGGCGGAGGCCGCGGCCACCGTGGCCGGTTCGCTCCCCCGCGGCCGCGTGGTCGTCGGCGAGCGGGAGTTCACCAGCAACCTGTTCCCGTGGCTGGCCCTCCGGGACCGCGGCTTCGACGTGGTGGAGGTCCCGGCGCCGGACGGAGTGACCCGCACCGATGCCATGGTCGAGGCGATCACCGACGGCACGGTCCTGGTGGCCGTGACCGAGGTGCAGTCGTCGAACGGGTTTCGGGTGCACCTCGAGGAGCTCGGCCGGCGGTGCCGCGAGGCCGGCGCGCGGCTGTTCGTCGACGCCTGCCAGTCTCTGGGGGCCCTGCGGCTCGACGTGAACGCTGCCGGCGTCGACTTCGTGGCCGCCCACGGCTACAAGTGGCTCCTGGCGCCCCGGGGGGCCGCGTGGCTGTGGGTCCGGCCGGAGCGCCTGGATGAGGTCCGGCCGCTGGCGCCGAACTGGAAGTCGATCCCCGATCCGTACTCGGAGTACTACGGCGGCCCCCTCACGCTGGCGCCGACCGCGCGCAAGCTCGACGCGCCCATGGCGTGGTTCTCCTGGCCGGGCGCCAGGGCGGCCCTGGACCTGCTGGCCACGCTGGACCCGGAGGCGGTGGAGCGGCGGTGCCTGGAGCTCGCCGCCGCGTTCCGGGACGAGGCCCTCGCCCGAGGGTTCGACCTGGTCCCCGAGGACGCACCGACGCAGGTCGTGGCGATCCGGGTCTCGGATCCCCGGCAGGTGCGCGAGCGGCTCCTGGCCCGGAAGGTGATCGGGGCGGTCCGGGCCGACCTCCTGCGCCTGGGCTTCCACGCGTACAACGACGAGTCCGACGTGGCCGCGGCGCTCGACGCGCTGGGCTCCGTCTAGACTCGTCCGTCGTGCCCTGGATCGAGCAGATCCCCCACGAGGACGCCACGGGCCTCCTGAAGCGGGAGCTCGATGCCGCGGTGCGGCGGGCCGGCCGCGTGTGGCACATCGTCCACGTCATGAGCCTCAACCCCGAGGCCATGCGGGACAGCATCCGCTTCTACCGGACGATCATGTTCGGCGAGTCCCCGCTCAGCCGGATGCAGCGCGAGCTGCTGGCAACGGTGACCTCGGCCGAGCTCGAGTGCCACTACTGAATCCAGGCGCACGCACACGACCTCCGTGCCGAGGTCGATGGGGACCCGGAAGCAGCTGACGAGTACGTCCACGCGGTGGCCCGCGACTGGCGGACCGCCCCGCTGGAACCGGTCGACCGGGCCCTGTGCGAGTTCGCGGCGAAGCTCACCAACGACCAGGACGGGATGACGCCGGAGGACCTGGACCGCCTCCGCCGCCACGGGCTCGACGACCGGGCCCTCCACGACGCGGTCCAGGTCATCTCGTACTTCAACTACATCACGCGGGTCGCGGACGGGCTCGGCGTCGAGCCGGAGACCTTCATCCGCCCCTGGGGCCGCGGGTAGATTCCGGCCCGCCATGGACGAGCCGCAGCCGCCACGTTCAGCGTGCTCTCGGCCCCGGGGCCTTCTGAGCGGAAATCCCGGCTCAGCCCTTGTCCTCCCGACCCCCCGGTGCCGATAACCCAGGGGAGTAGCCGTCGAAGGAGGAGGATGATCTGATGCGGCGCAACCGCAGCCTCGCCCTAATCGCCGGGGTGGCGATCGTGGCCCTGGCCATGGCCGGACCGGCCCTGGGGGCCAAGAAGACCAAGTTCAAGGCCAAGCCGTTCGTGTTCGACCCCGGCGCCACCGGCATCGTATCGGCCAAATGGGTGACCCATCAGGGACTCGGCGACGCCGGCACGAGCGACCACGCCCTGGTGCTCCAGAAGCAGGGCACCACGGCCACCTTGGCCTCCGCCGGTGCGGCCGTCAGCAAGGTCAAGAATCTCGTGCTCACCGAGCTCGGGTTCGACGTCGAGGACGGCACGCACTGCAGCGGGGGCGCTCCCCGGTACAACGTGACCCTCACCGATGGGAGCGTGTTCTTCTTCGGCTGCGCGCACGGCGACATGACGCCGTGGGGCGCGGACTCGCAGGGCGACACCTGGACCCGGGTCCGGTTCACCGACGCCGATGCCTTCTACGGCGGCGGCCCCACGCTCGTGTGGCCGGGCTTCGGCGTGGCCGAGGTGCAAGCGATCCACGTGGTGTTCGACGAGGGCACCGATACGGTCGGCCTCCCTGTGGGCGCCACGCCCGCGCTCGTCCGGCTCGACAACCTGGACGTCAACGGCAAGCTGATGGGAAAGCCGGGGAACTCAAAGAACTAGTCGGCTCGAAGCCCGAGGAGACGGGAGGCGTTCCGCCACAGGATCGCCTCCCGTTTCTCATCCGGGAACCCGAGCTCGTCGAACTCCCGGAACCACCGGTCGAGCTCGATGAACGGGTAGTCGCTCCCGAACAGGGTCCGGTCGTTCAGCCGCCTCCCCACCTCGCGGACCACCTCGGGCGGCAGGTACCCGGGGGCCCAGCCCGAGAGCTCGATCCACACGTTCGACTTGTGCAGGGCGATGGCCAGGCATTCGGTGTGCCACGGCCACCCGAAGTGGGCCGCGATCCAGTTGACCCCGGGGAAGTCCGCCGCCACCGAGTCGAGGAAGCCGGGATGCGAGTACCGGATCTTGGTTCCGCCGGCGCCCGGGGTCCCGGCCCCGATCCCGCACGTGCCGGTGTGGAACAGCAGCGTCAGGCCGAGCTCCTCGGCCGCGGCCCACAGCGGGGCGTAGCGGGGATCGGCCGGCTCGAACGCCTGCATCGTCGGGTGGAACTTCAGCCCGGTGAGCCCGAGGCCGGCGGCCCGTCGGACCTCGTCGATCGCGTCATCGGCGTGCGGGTCCACCGAGCCGAAGCCCATCAGCACCCCGGGGTACCGCTCGGCCAGCCCGGCCATGAAGTCGTTGCCCAGCCATGGCCGACCGGTTACCGTGCGGTCGTCCCAGTCGAGCACCACGCCGAGGACGTCCCGCTCCCGGTACTCCTCGGCCACCTGGTCGAGCGTCCTCCGCTCCGGCGACTTCCGGAAGTACCGCTCGGTGGCCTCGAGGTGCGGGCCGATGGCGTTCTCCAGCCACTCGTCGGTGGGGAGGTGGACGTGGAGATCGATGGCCTTGGGCACGGCTACGTCGAGTACTCGTAGAACCCCTTGCCGCTCTTCCGGCCGAGGAAGCCGGCGTGGACCATCCGCCTGGCCATGGGCGGCGGGGCCACGTCCGGGTCGCGGAACTCGTCGTACAGCACCTCGGCAACGGCCATCATCGTGTCGAGACCGATCAGGTCGAGCAGCTCGAACGGCCCCATCGGGTGCCCCAGGCCGAGCTTCACCGCGGTATCGATGTCCTCCTTGGTGGCGAACTCCTCCTCGAGCATCCGGATCGCGCTGTTCAGGTAGTACGTGAGGAGGTAGTTGACGATGAAGCCGGCCCGATCCTTGGCCACCACCACGGTCTTGCCGAGGCGCTCGGCGAAGCCCCGAGCGAAGTCCATGGTCTCGTCCGAGGTGGTGATGGCCCGGATCAGCTCGAGCAGCTTCAGGATCGGGGGCGGGTTGAAGAAGTGCATGCCCACGACCTTGTCGGGCCGCTTCGTCTGGGTGGCCATCTGCACGATCGGGAGCGACGAGGTGTTCGTGGCCAGCACGATGTCGTCGCGGGTGATCCCATCGAGCGTGCGGAAGATCTCCAGCTTCGTGTCGAGTTCCTCTGTGGCGGCCTCGATCACCAGGTCGGAGTCGCCGATGTCCTCGTAGTCGGCGGTCCCGTGGATCGCGCCGAGGATGCCGCCTCGATCGTCCTCAGACAGCTTCCCGCGCTCCACGGCCCGGTCGAGGGACTTCTGGATCCGGGCCCGGCCCTGCTCGACCCGCTCATCGTCGACCTCGACGTAGGTGACCTCGGTGCCGGCCTTGGCGCAGACCTCGACGATGCCGGACCCCATGATGCCGCAGCCGATCACGCCGATCTTCTTGACGTCCTCGGGATTCATCCGGACCTCCTTCGGTGGAAGGCCTCAGCCTAGCCCGTGGCTCGCGGCGGTCGCAAAGATCAGTCGCGAGGCGTGCGCGGGCCGGCGGCCCGCCACAGCAGGAAGCCGACCAGCGCGGCCAGGAGGATCCAGGGCCACAGGAACCGCGGCACCGCGGCCCAGACCAGGCCGACCAGGACCAGGAGGGCGACCGCGGGGATCCACAGCGGGCGGCGAACCTCCATCGGCTGCTCCGGCTCGTGATCTTCCTCGGTCATCTCCGCCAGGAGGACGTGGGCCTCGTCGGCATCGTCCGCGGGCACGATCAGGCGGACCACTCGGCCACCCTCCCCGGTGAGGTGGCGATCCGGCCCGGCGTCCTCGAGCCGGGCGTCGATGCCATAGTCCTCCAGGAAGTGCCGGGCCAGCCGGGCCTCCCACGGGTCGACGAACTCGGCGATGACCACGTCGTGGTGGTTCACGGCAGCCGCCGCGGGTCCGGGCCGTCGTAGGCCACGTTCTGCCAGCCGACGTCGCGGTACGGCCGTTCCCGGGTCTGCTCCTCGTGGACGTGGGCCACGAATCCGGGCGGGCGGGCGATCACGTAGAACGCCTTGCCGAGCGCCGGGTCCAGGCCGAGCTCGAGGAGGATCGCCGCCAGCGCACCGTCGACGTTCATCCGGAGGGTCCGGCCGAATACCTCCTCGGTGACGGCCTCGAGCGCCTCGGCCAGCGCGCACCACCGACCCCGGAGGCCGAGCTCGCCGGCCACGTCGAACAGGCGGGCCACGCGCGGATCGGGGTCGTGCACGGGGTGGCCGTAGCCGGGGAGGCGCCGGCCCGCAGCCTTCAGCGCTCGGGCGGTCTCGAGCGCCGCCTCGCGGTCGGGCTTCCCGGTCTCCGCGGTTTCGAGGAACGCCCGAGCCGTGTCGTCGACGGCGCCGCCGTGATGATCCCCGAGACCGATCAGCCCGGCTGCGACTGCGGCCTGGAGCGGCACGCCTGCCGACGCCACGAACCGGGCCGCGTCCACCGACGGGGCCACCACCGAGTGCTCGGCGCAGGCCACCAGGCAGGCCTCGACCATGCGACCTTCGTTGGCCTTCGGCAGGTCGCCCGAGAGCAGGAGGTACACGACGTCGCCGAACGACCGCCTCCCGATCAGCTCGACGAGGTCGTACCCGCGAACCCGGATCTCCCCGGGCGTCACCCTCGAGATCGCGGTCCGCCAGAACGGGTCCGTGGTGGCAGCCACGCGGACGAGCATACCGGGACCCTCCGTCGCACCGACCTCGGGGCCCAGCACCTCGCTCCGGCAGGGAGTAGGTTTTCGCACAGAGCGTTTCGGGCATCGAAAGGGGCCGGCATGCTGAAGCGCACGATCCAAGCGGTGCTCATCGGTTACGTGGTTCTCGGCCTCGCGACCCGAGGTCTCGAAGAAGCCGGGCTCTACCCGCGGTGTGAATGCGATCCGGACTGCTGGTGCAAGCGCCCTGGTCTGACGGTGTTCCGATGGGTCTTCCCCCGGGGGCATAGGGGCCCGTGGAATCGACAGCCGTTTCGGAGCTGAGGCAGCGCTTCGGCGCGTGCGACTGTCGAAGTTCGCTAGGGGTGAAACGGAGAAAGTCGCCGCCTGGCTCGCCGACCCCGCATGATTCCACGCTCGCGAGCGGCAGACCAGGCACCTAAAGCGACGAGTCCCGGTGAGTTGCACCCACGGATTTGGGTGAGACACGAGCCAACCCTGGTGAAACGCTGCGAGGCTACCCGAGGTGTCGTCCGGGCTATGCGCTCTTGGCTCGCTCCGTCCAGAAGAGTTCCCTAATGGCCCGCTCCCTGGCGGCAAAAGCGTCGGCGGCGTCGTCAAAGCTCGCAGCCG
>CALAEC010000243.1 GCA_937890785.1 uncultured Actinomycetes bacterium | reverse complement strand
TCCGCTCGAACTTCCTCTTGCTCATGCCCTCCTCCTCGTCGACCCCGTAGCGGGGGGCGGATTCGAACCGCCGACACAGCGATTATGAGCCGCTTGCTCTGCCACTGAGCTACCCCGCCTGAACGCGAGTGTATACAGTGGAGCTGGAGGTGGGAATCGAACCCACGACCCCCGCCTTACCATGGCGGTGCTCTGCCGACTGAGCTACTCCAGCGTCCCGAAACCAAATGATACGGGCTGACAGAACGCGCCGACCAGCGATCGCCCTGCTGCTCGTCCTGAGCGCGTGCGGGCCGAGCCTGCCGGTCGAGGGGCCGAGCCTGCCGGTCGAGGGGCCGAGCCTGCCGGTCGAGGGGGTGCCCCAGGGCACCCTGGTGATCGAGGGGAACTCCCCGGTACAGGTCGACGTGGCCATCGCGGAGACCGACGAGGCCAAGGCCCGTGGCCTCATGGGGGTCGAGGAGATGGAGGCAAACGCCGGCATGGTGTTCCTCCAGGATCAGCCGGCGCGGATCCAGTTCTGGATGAAGGACACCCTGATCCCGCTGTCGATCGCCTTCTGGGGCCCGGACCGGCGGATCGCCACGATCCTGGACATGGATCCGTGTCGCACGGCCACGTGCCCCACCTACGACCCCGAGATCGAGTGGGTGGGGGCGCTCGAGGTCAACCAGGGCTTCTTCGACCAGAACGGGATCGAGGAAGGCGCCTCGGTCCGCCTCGAGCGCGGCTGATCACTTCGGGGGAGTCGGTGGGGGGAGGAGGATTCGAACCTCCGTAGGCTACGCCGGCGATTTTACAGACCGCTCCCTTTGGCCGCTCGGGCATCCCCCCGGACGCTCACTTAGGATACCGACCCGTGGCCAAGGCGTCGTCATTCGACATCGTCTCCGAGGTCGACCTGGCCGAGGTCACGAACGCCGTCGACCAGGCCCGTCGCGAGATCGTCCAGCGCTTCGACTTCAAGAACACCGGCACGAGCATCGAGCAGGACGACGACCTGATCGAGCTTCGCTCCTCGACGGAGGACCGACTCAAGGCCGCGGTCGAGGTGGTCAAGGACAAGATGGTCCGTCGGCAGGTCTCCCTGAAGGCCGTCCACGAGGGCCCCGTCCTCCCCGCAGCCAAGGGGACCTACCGGCAGGCGGTCAACATCAACAGAGGGATCTCCGACGAGAAGGCCCGCGACATCAACAAGGCGATCAAGGCGCTGGGCCTCAAGGTCCAGACTCAGGTCCAGGGGGATCAAATCCGCGTCACGGCGAAGTCGAAGGACGACCTGCAGGCCGTGATCGGGGAGCTGAAGGAGCGGGACTTCGGCATCCCGCTTCAGTTCACCAACTATCGCTAGTCGCCGGTCTCCCCGTCCGGCAGGACCCCCAGGCCCGGCACGCCGGCGTTCGGCGACGCCGGGAGGCTCGGTGGAGCCGTGGGTATCGCGGTCGGCACCGCGCTGGGCTGGGGGCTCGGCGAGTCGCCGGGCACCGGCACGACCCCGTTGAAGCCGAAGCCGCCCTCGCCGGCGGGCGCCGGCAGCGCCGGGATGAAGCCGTGCAGGATCCCGGCGAGATCCAGCTCGGTCGGGAAGGGCGCCACGCCGAGCGGAGCCCACGGCGACGCCACGGACAGGTCGTTGGCGCCGAGCAGCTCGGTGTACTCCTCGGCCAGCGCGGCGAGCTCGGCGTCGGCCTGCCCGGCCCAGTCGATCTCCCAGGACATCTGTCCGAGCAGCCGGCGGGCCATGGCCAGCGAGGTGACGCTGGGCTGGATGCCTGCCAGGGCCAGCAGCCGCTGGGCGCCGACCTCGAGACCGTCCTCGCCTCCGGCGAGGTCGAACAGGCGGGTCAGCCGAAAGTCCGATCCCTCGGGGATGGGCTCACCCGTGTACGAGGCCACCAGCACCTCCGCTGCGGCCATGGCCATCTCGAGCCACCGGTCGACGTACGGCTTCGGAGGGACGGGGATGCCGCCCGGCTGGATCTCGAGGTGGAGGTGCGGCGGCGTGGTGATGGCGTTGCCGGTGTTCCCCACGTAGCCGATGACCTGCCCGGTCTCGACCAGGTCACCGACCTGGATCGGCTCGGCCCAGGCGGAGAGGTGCGCGTAGAAGTACTGGACGCCCTGGCTGTCGGTGATCTCGATCGAGGTGCCGGACAGCTCCCCCACGAGCTTCTGGCTGACGAACCCGTCGGTGATGGCCACCAGCGGCGTGCCGGCCTGGGCGAAGATGTCGAGGCCCTCGTGGAGCCGGGTGCATCCGGCACGGCAGGCGTGCCAGTCGTCGTTCCAGTAGGCCAGACCGGCCACCGGGAACGGCCCAACCACCTGGAGCAGGGCATCCTCCAGCGTGACCTCGTACCGGTCGAGCTGGCTCAGCAGATCGATCAGCGCCTGCGAGTTGTTCGGCGACGAGACGGCGAAGGGACCGGGCGGCTGGCCCGGCGGCTGGGGCTCCGCCAGCGCGCCCTGGTCCACTTGCCCCGCGCCCTGGTCGCCACCGCCACCGCCGCCGCCACCGCCGCCGATGATGGCCCCGGGCCCTCCTCCTCCTCCGCCGCCACCCCCACCACCGGGCACGATGCCGTCGTCCGGTGACGGAGTCGGCGTCGGCGTCGGCGCGGCAGGCTGGTCGCACAGACCGGGGATGGGGATGGGGTTGCAGGGATCGATCTGGGCCGTGGCAGCCACCGGCGCCATGACCTGCTGCCCGACCAGCAGGGCGACGATGCCAGCGATCCTGAGGGCGATCTTCATCGGTTCGTTCGGCGGCCGGCCCAGCGTACCCATTCCTCCCGGGGTCGCCAAATTCCCGACCGGCGCGCCCGTCCTATCGGATGGTACCGGCGAGCTCCCTGAGCCGCCGCACCCGGTCCTCGGTCGGCGGGTGGGTGGAGAACAGCGTGGCTACGCCGCCCGCCCTGAGCGGGTTCACGATGAAAAGGTGCGCCTGGGCCGGGTTTACCGGCGCCGGGACCCGCTTCGAGGTGGCCTCGAGCTTGAGGAGGGCGCTGGCCAGAGCCTCGGGGTCGTGGGAAAGGATCGCCCCGGACTCGTCGGCCTGATACTCGCGGGACCGCGACACCGCCATCTGGATCAGCCCGGCTGCCAGGGGGGCCACCAGCCAGATCAGCAGGAACCCGAAGATGCCGAGCGGGCTCTCATCGTCGTCCCCGCCGAAGAAGAAGGCCATGTAGGCCAGATACGTGAAGGCCGAGGCGATGGCCGACGCGATCGTCGACACGAGGATGTCCCGGTTCATGACGTGGGACAGCTCGTGGGCCAGCACGGCCCGCAGCTCACGCCGGTCCAGGGTGTCGAGGATGCCTCGGGTGACCGACACGGCGGCGCGCTCGGGGCTTCGGCCGGTGGCGAACGCGTTCGGCTGGGCCATCTCGCTCACGTAGATGCGAGGCATCGGCGCGCGCGCCTCCACCGTCAGCTCCCGGACCATGGCGAACAGCTCCGGGGCCTCGATCTCGCTCACCGGCTTCGACCGCGTGGCCGCGATGGCGATCCGGTCGCTGAACCAGTACATGGCGAAGTTGAACACAAGGGCCAACACCAGGGCGATGGTGGCGCCCTGCCCCCCGCCGATCAGCGCGCCCACGGCCACGAACAGCCCCGCCAGCGTGGCGATCAGGAGCCAGGACTTCACCCGGTTGATGCCGATCATCTGATCACTCCTTCGTCGTCTTGATGGTACCGCTGCCGCCGAGTTTCGATGGCCTTATCGGGTGATGGCCATGGCGGTTCGGACCTGGGGGGCGATGCCCAGGCGGACCTCGTCGCCGACGCATCGCAGGAACCCGTCCTGCGCCGTGCCGTCGGTGAGCAGGGCCGGCCCCTGGTCGACCTGCTCGTCGTCGTCCGGGATCGCCGCCCGGTACCAGTCCGAGATCCCCCGGCACAGGCTGGCGCCGCCCGGTCGGTCCAGGAGCAGGATGGCCACGGCGCTGTCCGGCCCCTTGGTCCACAGGTTCAGCGCCCCGCCGGCCCACTCGCCCACCACCGCTTCGGCGTTGGGAAGCGCCTGGGTCGGATCGCCGCCGGGAGCCTGCAAGAGCCACAGCAGCTGGGCCGCACCGAACTGGCGGCCCGGGGTCGGGTCCCATCCCGGAGCGTCGGGGTCCGAGCCGGGCCGTGGATCGCCGAGCGCGAGCCCGTCCCGGTCCGGGAACAGGATCTCCAGCGTGCTGTCGGGCGGATCGTCGTACGCGGCATCGACCGCCGGCCACCCGCCCTCGGCATGCCGGTCGCACACGTACGTGAGCCCGTCCTCGTACGGGAACCGCAGCTCCGCCTGGAGGAAGTGCGGGAGCTCGGCCAGGTCGGCCTGGGCCTGGAACGCATCGATCAACGCGGTCGGGTCGAGGGCGCCGAGCTGGTCCTCCAGCGACAGCGAGACCGAGTACCGCTGCATCAGGAGCGTGGCGTCGCCCTCGACGAGGGCCGTGGCGGCGAGGTCCCGGTCTTCGCTCCCGGCCCGGAGGTCATCTGGCACCGGGAGGCCGAGGACCTGATCGGTGAGGGCGTGGTCCAGCTCGTGGGCCAGGACGATGCGGTCGTTAGCGGTGAGCGCATCGCCGGCTTGACGGACGACGAGCTCGCCGGTCTGCGGGTCATAGAACCCGGCGACCTGCGACCCGAAGACCTCGGCCCGGAGGCTCCGGAGGTCGGTCTCGGGCGGGATCGCGCCCAGTGCGCCCAGGATCCGGCTCTCCTGATCGCCGAGCTCGGGCGTGTACTCCTCCAGGAACAGCTCCCGGACCCTGGCCGTGATCTCCTCGGGGGACAGGAACACGGGTTCGACCGGCTCGCCGAACTCCAGCCCCCGGAGCCGCTCGACGGCGTCGGCGATCGAGGCGATCTGCTCCTCCACGGGGAGGTCGCCGATCGGCGGCGCCGAGAAGGGCTCCTCGGGCAGGAGGCACTCCCCCAGGCCGCCGGCACCCCCGCCGAGGCCGCCCAGCCCCTCCTCGAACGCATCGCCGAAGGCCTCCTCGAGGTCGCCGAACAGGCCTCCGCCACCGCCCTCGGCTTCGAGCTCCCCGATCCGGGCCTGGGCCTGTTGCAGCTCGACGTACTGCCACACCGCGATCGAGGTCGAGGCCAGGAACCCCACCGACAGCAGCACCACCGCGAGGATCGGGCCGCGCCTGGGCGGGCGGTACGGATCCACCTACGGGAAGATCGCGCCAGCGGGGAACCGCGCGAACAGATCGGGGAAGAAGCCGACGGCCACCACCGCCGCCGCGGACAACGCCGCCACGCCCGCCACGCCGGCCGGCGCCCGCAATCGCCGCGCTCCGGGGACGTCGACGAAGAACATCTCCCGGACGATGGCCACGTAGTAGTAGAGGCTCACCACGGAGTTGATCACCATGACCACGGCGAGCCACGCCTGGCCCGCGGCGATGGCCGCCTGGAAGATCCGGAACTTGGCCCAGAACCCCGCGAGCGGCGGGATCCCGGCCAACGACAGGAGGAACACCGCCATGGCCACGGCCAGGCCCGGCGCCCGGCGGCTCCGCCACAGGCCGGCGAAGTCGGCGAGCAGCGCACCCGGGGCCTCTCGCGCCAGCGCCACCACCACGGCGAACGCGCCCAGGTTCATCACGGCGTAGATCAGGATGTAGAGCACCGCCGACTCGAACGCCAGCGGGTCCTCCCCCAGCCCGACCAGGGCGAACGGAAGCAGCATGTATCCGGCCTGGGCGATGCTCGAATAGGCCAGCAGCCGGACCACTTGCCGCTGCTGCAGCGCGACCAGGTTGCCCACGGTCATCGTCAGCACCGAGAGGACCGCGAACACCGGGGACCAGAACTCGGCTAGGGGACGGAAGCCAAGGAACATGAGCTGCAGCAAGCCGGCAAACCCCGCGGCCTTCGAGGCCACCGACAGGAACGCAGCCACCGGGATCGGCGAGCCCTCGTAGGTGTCGGGCGCCCAGAAGTGGAAGGGCACCGACGACACCTTGAATGCGAACCCCGCCACGACGAACAGCACAGCGGCGATCGCCACGGGCTCGGCCTGGGTCCCGAGCTCCCGGGCGACGTCGGTGAGCGCCAGCGATCCAGTGACGCCGTAGACCAGGCTCATCCCGTAGAGCATCACCGCCGTCGAGAGGATCCCGATCAGGAAGAACTTCAGCGAGGCCTCGTTCGATCGGGGATCGCGCTTGCGGAACCCGGCCATCAGCCACCCCGGCGCGGTGACCAGCTCCAGGGAGATGAACAGCATCAGGAGGTCTCGGGACGAGGAGATCGTCAGCATCCCCAGGAACGAGCTCAGCAGCAGGAAGTAGTACTCGCCCTGGTAGAAGCGCCCGTCCCGGAAGTACCGGAGCGAGAGCAGGACGACCGCGAGGGCCACGACAAGGAAGAAGGACTTGAACAGCACTGCGAACCCGTCGGAGACGTACGTCCCGCCGAACGAGCTCCGGGTCTCGCCGATCAGGGTGAGCTCCGCTCCCAGAGCCACGGCGCAGCCGAGGAACGACAGCACACCGGCAATCCATTTCCGCCCGGGGCGGAGGCCGAGGTCGGACAGCAGGACCACCAGGATCGTCGCCCCGAGGATCAGCTCGGGGAGGATGGCCCGGTAGTCGACGTCCGGCACCTAGAGCAGTCCCGTCAGCGCCGCCACCGCGTCGTTCGTGATTCCGAAGATCAGGACCGGCGCGACGCCCAGCAGCAGGATCCCCACGATCAGCGGCGCCCAGGAAACGTACTCGACCGCGTTGACGTCGGCCAGCTCCTTCGTCTGCCACCGCTCCGGCACCGTGCCGAGGTTCACCCGCTGGAGCATCCACAGGAAGTAGCCGGCGGTGAGGATCGTTCCGATGCCCCCGAACACCATGAGCGTCCGGTACAGGCCGAGCGAGAGCCCTTGGGCGGGGTTGTACGAGGACAGCAGGGCCATGACCTCGCCCCAGAACCCGGCCAGGCCGGGCAGCCCCAGCGATGCGATCGCCGTGAACGCCAGGATCGAGGCCAGGAATGGCACTTTCTGGAGCATGCCGCCGCCGATATCCGCGATCTCGCGCGTGTGGTACCGCTCGTGCACCGAGCCGGCCAGGAAGAACAGCATCCCGGTGATCACGCCGTGGGCCACCATCCCGTAGATGGCCGCGTTGATGCCAACGTCGGTCAGCGTGGCGATCCCGAGCATCACGAAACCCATGTGGCCGACGCTGGAGAACGCGATGAGCCGCTTCAGGTCGCGCTGGGCCAGGCACGCCAGGGCCGCGTAGACGATGGCGATCACCGCCAGCACGCCGATCCACGGCGCCCACACCCTCGCTGCGTCCGGGAGGATCGGCAGCGCGATCCGGACGAAGCCGTAGGTCCCCATCTTCAGCAGGACGCCGGCCAGGATCACCGAGCCGACCGTGGGCGCCTCGGTATGCGCGTCGGGCAGCCACGTGTGGAACGGCCACATCGGCACCTTGATGGCGAACCCGAGGAACAGCCCGGCGAACACCACGAGCTGGAACGTCCGGTCGAAGCCGGCGCCCTGCAGCGCCAGCATGTCGAACGTGTGCGGCTCGGCCCGGAAGTACATCGCCAGGAAGCCCAGCAGCATGAACACCGAGCCGAACAGCGTGTACAGGAAGAACTTGATCGCGGCGTATTCGCGGTTCGGCCCGCCCCAGAGCCCGATCAAGAAGTACATCGGGACCAGGACCAGTTCCCAGAACACGAAGAACAGCACCAGGTCGAAGGCCACGAACGTCCCCGCCATCCCGGTCTGCAGCAGGAGGAGCAGCGCGACGAACGCCTTGGGCCGCCCCGGCTCGGGAAGGTACCGCCAGGTGTAGATCATGCACAGGAACCCGAGCAGGAGCGTCAGCTCGAGGAGCGGCAGGCTCACCCCGTCGATGCCCACGAAGTAGCTCGCGTCGATCACGGAGATCCACGGCAGGTTCACGCTGAACTGGAGGGCGTTCCCGGCCCCGGCGGCGCCGAACGCCCCGGGCGCTCCCGCGTCGAACCCGAACAGGATGGCAACGCCGACCGCCAGGGGGAGGCCGGTGAACAGGATGCCCAGGCCTCGAGTCAGCCGATCGCGGTCCCCCGGAACCAGTGCCACCACCAGCGCGCCCAGCGCCGGGAGGAACACCGCCAGCGTGATCGCCCAGTCGTCGAAGCTCATCGTCCCTCCATCAGATCCTGGTGTAGACAACGGCGAGGATGGCCACGCCCGCGAAGAGGATGACCGCGTACCGCTGCACGTTCCCCGACTGGATGTACCGGAGCAGCCCACCGGTCCAGCCGGCGCCGATGGCCACGCGGTTCACCGCCCCGTCGACCACGTGGCGATCGACGGCGTCGGTCCCCGATCCGAACCGGCGGGTGAGCCACGCCGAGCCGTTGACCAGCCCGTCGAGGATCCGCTGGTTCGTCCAGTTGACGAACCGGGCGATCGGATACTGGATCGGACGAACGATCCCCCGTAGGTACACGTCGTCGAGGAAGTACTTGCGTTCCAACAACGTGTAGACGGGTCCCAGCCGGGTGAGCGGGTCGCGGGGCCGGTAGGTCCGGTACAGCGCCGTTCCCAGCAGGATGCCAACCACGGCCAGCCCAACCGACAGGGCGGCGAGGGCGAAGTCGAACTCGACCACGTGCGCCTCCCCGCCCCGCTCGACGAGCGTCCGGAAGCCGCCCTCGATGAACGGGGCTCCGAAGAACCCGGCCACCGCCGAGAGGCCGGCCAGGATGACCAGCGGACCCGTCATCACGGCCGGTGACTCGTGGGGGTGGCCGTGCCCCCGGTACTCGCCGAGGAACGTCAGCCAGACGGCCCGGGTCATGTAGAAGGCCGTGAGGAGCGCCGTGAGGATGGCCACGAACCACACCACCTCGTGCCCGTTCCGGAACGCGTCGGCGATGATCTCGTCCTTCGACCAGAACCCGGCCAGCGGTGGGATCCCGGCCAGCGCCGCCGACCCGATCAGGAACGTCCAGAACGTCGTGGGCAGCGGCTTCCGCAGGCCGCCCATCTCGCTCATGTTGTTCGAATGGACCGCGTGGATGATCGAGCCGGCCGCGAGAAACAGCAGGGCCTTGAAGAACGCGTGGGTGAACAGATGGAAGAACGCCGCGGTGTGCGCACCGATGCCCAGGGCCGCGACCATGTAGCCGAGCTGGGACACGGTCGAGTACGCCAGCACCCGCTTGATGTCGTCCTGAACCATCGCCAGGAGGGCGGCGATCAGCATCGTGATCGAGCCGATGATCGCCACCACCAGCAGCGCCTGCTCCGAGGCCTCGAACACCGTGAACAGCCGCCCCACCATGTAGACGCCGGCCACGACCATCGTGGCCGCGTGGATCAGCGCGGACACCGGCGTCGGACCGGCCATCGCGTCGGGGAGCCACACGTGGAGAGGGAACTGGGCCGACTTCCCGATCGCCCCGCCGAACAGGAGGAGGGCACCTGCGGTGATCACGGCCGCCGGGATGGCGCCCTCCTCGACGGCGTGCCCCACGCCCTCGATATTCGAGGTGCCCGCGGCGATAGTCATGACGAAGATCCCGAACACGAACGGGACATCGCCGGTTCGAGTGGTGATGAACGCCTTGATGGCGGCGTTGGAGTTCTCCTTCTCCTCCCAGAAGTGCCCGATCAGCAGGTACGAGCAGATACCGACGAGCTCCCACCCCACCAGCAGGAGGAAGAGATCGCTGGCGATCACGAGCGTCAGCATCGAGCCCGTGAAGAGCGAGAGCGCGGCGAAGTACCAGGTGAACCGGGGTTCCTCGGCCATGTAGCCGACGGAGAACACGTGCACCAGGAGGGAGACCGTGGTGACGACCACGAACATCATGGCCGCGAGGCCGTCGATGTGCATGCCCAGCTCGACCTCGAACGAGCCGAGCCGGAACCAGGTCACCGATCGCTCCACCACATCGGCCTCGCCGAGGAACTCGAAGAAGACGAGGAGCGACATCAAGAACGACGCGCCCACCGCAAGAATCCCGATCGAGGCCCCCCTGAGCGGCGTCCGCCGCCCAAAGAAGATGATCAGCACGAAGGACGCGAGCGGGATCACGGGGATCAACCACGCTGACTCAGCCACGGAGCACCCGGCCAGACCACGTCTCGTCGCGCGGCGCCTGTTGACGGCCGGGTCCCCTCCGCCCCTCGCAGACACGCTCGGGGCGGCTCCCCCCCGGCCTACGCGGCGCCGCGCAGCGGCTTCTTCCCGGGTTCACCATTTCAAGAGGTTCACTTCATCCACGTTGATGGTCTCGCGGTTCCGGTAGATCAGGATCACGATGGCGAGGCCGA
>CALAEC010000242.1 GCA_937890785.1 uncultured Actinomycetes bacterium | reverse complement strand
AGCATCGAGGTCGAGCCGAGCTGGGACCGGATCACGAGCTCGGCGGCCTGGCGCATCAGGTCGTCGTCGTCCCCGCCGGCGGACTCCTCCTCGGGCGTCGGCGGCCGGCCCAGGCCCTCGATCCCCTGCACGTACTCGGGTTCCCGCTCGCGGCGGACGTGGTCGGCCACGGCCTCGATCTCCTTCTCGGTCACCCAGGCGCCCTGGATCCGGTGCGGGCGGGAGGCGGAGGACGGGAGGAACAGCATGTCGCCGTGGCCGAGCAGCTTCTCGGCGCCGCCGACGTCGAGGATCACCCGCGAGTCAGCCGCGCTGGCGGTCATGAAGGCGATCCGCGACGGGATGTTCGCCTTGATCAGCCCGGTGACCACGTCCACGCTGGGCCGCTGGGTGGCCACCACCAGGTGGATCCCCACGGCCCGGGCCATCTGTGCGATCCGGCAGATAGCGTCCTCGACGTCGCGGGGCGCCACCATCATCAGGTCGGCCAGCTCGTCGATCACCACGAGGATGTATGGCAGGTGCTCGAAGTCGTCCTCGCGTCCCGGCGGGATCCGGAGCGTTCCCTCGGCCACGTGAGCGTTGTACGTGTCGATGTCGCGCATCCCCACGGTCGCCAGCTGCTCGTACCGGAGCTCCATCTCCCGGACCACCCAGCCCAGAGCCTCGGCAGCCCGCTTCGGGTGCACGATCACCGGGGAGATCAGGTGGGGCAGGTCGGCGAAGTGGGACAGCTCCACCCGCTTCGGGTCGACGAGCATCAGTCGAACGTCGTCCGGGGTCGCCCGCATCAGCGTCGAGGTGACGAAGGCGTTGATCAGGCTCGACTTGCCCGCGCCGGTGGCACCGGCGATCAGGAGGTGAGGCATCGTGCTGAGCCGGATCAGCACCGATCGGCCGTGGACGTCCTTTCCGAGGCCGACCGCCAGCGGGTGCCGCTCCTCCTTCGCCACCTTCGATCGGAGCACGTCGCCGAGCACCACGAAGTCGCGGGTGTCGTTGGGGACCTCCACCCCGATGGCGGACTTCCCTGGGATCGGGGCGATGATCCGCACGTCGGGGGTGGCCAGCGCGTAGGCGATGTCGTCGCCCAGCGCCAGCACCTTCTTGACCTTGGTGCCCTCGCCCACGTTGACCTCGTACAGGGTCACGGTGGGCCCGCGGGTGAAGCCGGCCACCGTGGCGTCCACGCCGAAGCTCTGGAGTGTGGCCTCCAGGGTGTCCATGACCTGTCGCTCGTCCCGGCCGCCTCCCGCCGTGGGCGGAGGCTGGCGGAGGAGGTCGAGGGGAGGAAGCGCGTAGCCGCTCCGGCCCCGGCGGGACGTGGCGGCCGGCGCCTCCTGCTCGGGCGCCTCCACGAGCTCGTCCTCTTCCTCCGGCTCCTCCTCCTCCTGGAACGCCGGGCCGATCACCGCCGGCTCGGGCTCCGCCCGCGGGACCGGCGGCCGTCGACGTGGCTCGGTCTCGTCCTCCCGCTCGAACGGCCGCCGGAACGCCTCGATGACCGCGGCCATCGGGGTGGCCGTGTACACCAGGATCCCAAGGACGGTGAGCGCCACGCACACCACACCGGCGCCCCACACCGACACCAGCCGGGACAGCGGCCAGGCCACCAGGGCGCCGACCAGGCCCCCTCCGTCCCGGAGCGGTTCGTACCCCACCACCGGGCTGGGGTTGCCGGCCAGCAGCGACCACAGCCCCAGGCCCCCGAGGAGCGTCATCCACGCGCCGATCAGCATCCGGCCACGTTCCTCCTGGGCCGTGCCGCGGACCAGGACCACCCCCCACCACAGCGCCAGCACCGGGAAGGCGAAACCCACCAGGCCGAACGCCCCGCGGACCACGTAGGTCAGGCCGCGGCCGAGGGGACCGGCCGCACCGAACCAGATGCCCAGCGCGGTCAGCACGGCCAGCACCACCAGACCGACGCCGATCACGTCGGCGATCTGCTCGCCGAGGTGGCCGGCCAGGCGCCGGCCGGCACCAGCGATCCGGCCGTGGCCCTTCGACCGCTTGGTGCGCCCCCGCTTGGTCTTCGCCATCAGACCTCCATGATGACGGGAACGATGATCGGTTTCCGCTGAATGACTTCGAAGAAATACCGGCCCAGGGTCCGGCGGATGTGCTGTTTCAGGATCGCGGGGTCCCCCACCTCCTCGGCCTCGACCTCCTTCAGCGAGGCCAGCGTGCGGCGCCTGGCCTCCTCCAGGATCTCCTCGGAGGTCTCGTCGTGAACGAACCCGCGGGTGACGATGTCCGGACCGGCCAGGACCTCGCCGCTGTGCGCGTCGGCCGTCACCACCACGATCACCACGCCGTCCCCGGCCAGCTTGCGGCGGTCTCGGAGAACCTCGTGCCCGACGTCGCCGATCCCGAGGCCGTCGACCAGGGTCATGCCGGCCTGGACCCGCTCGGCCACCCGCACGGTCTCGCCGACCTCCACCACGTCGCCGTCCTCACACACCAGGATGTGGTCGTCGGGGACGCCGACCTCGCGCGCCAACCGGGCATGGTTCGCCAGGTGCCGGCGCTCGCCGTGCACAGGGATGAACCAGCCGGGCCGGACCAGGTTCAGCATCAGCGTGAGCTCGTCGGCGGCGGCGTGGCCGGAGACATGCACCGGGGCCGTGCCGACGTGGAACACGGCGGCTCCGGTCCGGTACAGCCCGTCGATCACACGGTTGATGGCCACCTCGTTCCCGGGGATCGCCGAGGCCGACAGGATCACGGTGTCGCCCTCCTGCAGATCCACGAACTTGTGCTCCCGGGCGGCCATCAGGGCCAGCGCCGACAGCGGCTCGCCCTGACTCCCCGTGCACACCACGCACACGTTCGACGGGTCGAGGTCGTCGAGCCGCTCGATCTCGACGACGTCGTCGTCATCGACCTGAAGGTGGCCCAGGGCACCTGCCTGTTCCACCGCGTTCAGCATGCTTCGGCCGAGGAACGCGACCTTGCGCCCCGAGGCCACGGCGGCGTCGCAGATCTGCTGGATCCGGTGGATGTGGCTGGCGAAGCAGGCCGCCACCACCAGCCGGGGGGCGTCCTCGACGATCTCGCGCAGGACCGGTCCCACGCTCCGCTCGCTCGGTACCGTGCCGGTGCGCTCGGCCCCGGTCGAGTCCGAGAGCAGGACGTGGACGCCACGGCGGCCCTCCTCTCCGATCCCCTGGAGGTCGGTGAGGCGGTCGTCGATCGGCGTCGGGTCGAGGCGGAAGTCCCCGGTGTGGAGGATCGTCCCGAAGGGCGTGTCGATGGCCACGGCCACGCCGTCGGGGATCGAATGGGTGACCCGATGGAACCGGGCCCGGAACGGACCGATATCGGCGGCGCCGCCGGCCTCGATCGGATGGGTCCTTGCCCGGTCGGCCACCTGGTGCTCCTCGAGCTTCGGCCGGAGCAGCGCCAGGGTCAGCGCCGTGGCATAGACGTCCAGATCCAGCTCGCGGAGCAGGTACGGGAGGGCGCCGACGTGGTCCTCGTGGCCGTGGGTGAGGATCACGCCGTCGATGGCCCCGCGACGGCTCCGCAGGTAATCCCAGTCGGGCAGGACCAGGTCGATCCCCGGCATGTCGTCCCCAGGGAACGACAGGCCGGCGTCGATGAGAAGGGCTCGGTTGGACATCTCCAGCACCGCCATGTTCCGGCCGACCTCACCGAGGCCGCCGAGGAACACGAGCTTGCAGGGATCGGTCATCGAGGATGGCCTCGTCGGGGAGCAGCGCGGGGACCGACCGGGCCCCGGTCGGGCGTCCCGCCTTGCCCGGTCGGCCCGCCCCCACGCGAAGCGATGCTAGCACACGGCCACTGGTTCAACAATACCCACATGTTCCACACGTTCCACAGGGGGGTCCCGAGGTGCCTGAGGCTCGATGGCCACGTGGGGAACCCCTGCCCAGGGTGGCGCTCCCTCGGGCCACGGCTGGGCCCGAGCGGCCGGGGCTATCCTATCCGGGTGAGCAAGATCTACACGAGGACCGGGGACGATGGCACCACCGGGCTCCTCTACGGCAGCCGGATCTCGAAGGCCGATCCGGCGGCAGAGGCGTACGGCAGCGTCGACGAGACCGTGGCCGACATCGGGATGGCCCGGGCACTGACCACGGACCCGACCCTCGCCGAGATCCTCCTCGAGATCCAGCGGGCCCTCTTCGTGGTGGGGGCCGACCTGGCCACGAATCCGAAGGGGAGGGCCAAGCTTCGTCCCGGGGTCTCGCTGGTCACTGCCGAAATGGTGAAACAGCTCGAGGAGCTGATCGACCGCCACGAGGCGTCCCTGCCGGACCAGTTCGTCGTCCCAGGCGCCAACCCCGTCTCGGCCGCCCTGGACGTGGCCCGGGCCACCTGCCGTCGGGCCGAGCGTCGGACCGTGGAGGTCCGCGAGGCCGGCCGCGAGGTGAACCCGGAAGCGGCGCGGTACCTCAACCGCCTGTCGGACCTGCTGTTCGCCCTGGCCCGGTGGCAGGCCGGCGGCCCCGAGGAGCCCAGCCGTCTCGACTGAGATCGGTCGTCTGGCACCATCGAGGCGGGGACGATAGGATTGGGACGTTCCCAACAGGGAGGTCATTCCGGATGATCCGATCACTGATCTCGCGGTTCGCAATTGCCGCGACGTTCGCCGCGGCCGTGACCGTGGCCGGGCCGGCACCGATGGCGCTGGCCGGAACGATCAACGTCACCACGCAGGCGGATGAGAGTGGCAGCGGCGCCGGTTGCTCGCTCCGAGAGGCCATCGTCGCCGCGAACACCGACGCCGCCTTCGGGGGATGCACCGGCGCGACGGCCGGACCGGACACGATCGCCATCCCGGCGGGGACGTACCAGCTCGCCATCCCCGAGGATGGAACGCCGGACGACACGCTGGACGGGGACCTGGACATCAGCAGCCCGGTGAGCCTCGATCCAACGGGAGCTGTCGTCATCGACGGAGGCGACCTCCAGAGGGTCTTCGACGTCCTGACCGGAGCTGGGAACTCCCTGACCGCCTCGGACCTGACCATCCGGAACGGGAGGGACACCGGCGACGGCGGCGGGATCGACAGCCAGGCGGGCCTCACGTTGCGCGGCGTGACGCTGACGTCGAACGAGTCCGATGAGAACGGTGGCGCCATCCACGTCGAATCCGGCACCGCCACGCTCGCGAACGTCACCATCAGCGGCAACCTCGCCGACGGGAACGGCGGGGGTATCGCGGTCACCGGCGGCACCGCGACGCTGAGCAACCTGACGATCGTGAACAACACCGCCGACGACGACACCGATGGAACCGGCAGCGGCGGCGGGATCTCGGCTGTCGGCGGAACGGCCGGCTCCAACACGATCATCGGGGACAACACCGACAAGTCGCCGGGGGCGACGGACAAGCACAACGACTGCTCCGGGACGCTCACCTCGGCCGGCTACAACCTCATCGAAGACACCGCGGGCTGCACGATCTCCGGCACGACCACGGGGAACGTCACCGGCCAGGATCCCCAGCTCTTCCGACTCGAGGACAACGGGGGCCCCACCCCGACCCACGCGCTGAAGCACATCTCGCCTGCACTGGACACCGGGAACCCCGCCCAGCCGGGAACCGGCGGGTCCGCGTGCGAGGGCACCGACCAGCGGGGGTTCCCCCGACCACAGGGACCTCGATGCGACATGGGGGCGTTCGAGCTCCTTCAGCCCTCGGAGCTGCTCTGCCTCGGGAAGCCGGTGACGATCCGGGGGACCGCCGGCGCCGACATCCTCGTCGGAACGACCCGTCGCGACGTGATCCTGGCCCTCGACGGTGACGATGTGGTCGACGCGCTCGGCGGGAAGGACCGGGTCTGCGCGGGCGCCGGGAACGACCGGGTCCTCGGACGATCCGGAAGGGACCAGGTGGCCGGCGGAGCCGGAAACGATCGGGTCATCGGGCACGGCGGTGACGATCTGCTCCGGGGCCAGGGCGGGCGCGACCGTTTGAAGGGCAAGGGTGGCGACGACACCCTCCGGGGCGGCGCCAAGCCCGATCGACTCAACGGCGGGGCCGGCACCGACACCTGCCGAGGCGGTGGCGGGCGCGACGTCA
>CALAEC010000241.1 GCA_937890785.1 uncultured Actinomycetes bacterium | reverse complement strand
TAGTCTCCTCCATCCCTTTCCTCCCTCCTTCGGGGCCCGCCGGCACCGATGGCACCGCCTATCGAACCCACTCCCATTGAAACCTCGCAGACGCTACCATCCTCGAATCGGGCAATCAAGTCCGCGAATTCGGACCCGAACGACCTGGGCAACATAATCGGAATCGCTATCTCGGTCACTCCGGGCACTCGTGTAGCCGGCCCTCCATCGCCCGGAATCACGGCCGGATCAAGGCGCCCTCTGGGATGATGTCGCGTGACCCAGAGGTGAGAACGTGGAAGAAGGCTCGGTAGGGTTCGGAACGGCAGGCCTGAAGATCCTGGGCCTCCTGGTCCTGGCGGTCACGGCCATCCTGAGCGACTCGTGGTGGGTGCTCGGCGGACTGCTGACGCTCCCGGTGGCCTGGTGGGTGGGGCACGGACGCAACCCGCTTCGGCTAGTCCCCATGCTCAGGCGGACGTGGGTGTTCCTGATCTTCCTGCTTCTGTCGTTCCTGATCCTTCCCCCCGAGACGACCGACCGCCTCGACGTGGAGATCGCGGGCAGGACCATCGATCTCTCCGGACTCCTGGTCGGGGGAAGGATGTGCCTTCGCCTCCTCACGATCATCGTGGCCTCGTTGGTGCTCCGCGAGACAGGCCGCCCTCGCGAGATCCTGCTGGGGCTTCGTCAGCTCCGGATCCCGCTCCCGCTCGCTCAAACGATCGAGGCCACACTCACCCTGGTCGCCGCACGGCGGACCGGGCCGAGACGGCGGCGCCGTCGGGCGGAGAAGCGGGAGGCCGGGCCCACGACCCCCGACCGAACCAGACGCACATTTCGCGAGAGGGGGATGGCGCTGGCCGAGCGGCTGGCCTCCTCGTTCCACGAGAACGTGGCGCAGAGCGCCGCGGAGATCGGAGGCCCCGCCAACCAGCGGGCCCGGCACATCTCGGCCGCGACGGACGTCGTGGTTGTCACGGCCCTCGTGGTCATGGTCATGGGCCTGAAGATGGTCAAGATCCTCCCGGGCATCCCCTTCGCCTCGGGGAACCGGCTGTTGTTCGTCTTTCCGCTGTATTTCGCGGCGGCTCGATACACGCGGTCCCGGATCGGGGCGACGTGGATGGGGGCCACACTCGGGGTCGTCTCGTTCCTGTTCGGTGAGGGCCGCTTCGGGGTGCTGGAGGTCGCCAAGTACGTCGCCGCTGGCGTGATCCTGGACCTGATCTGGCCCCTGCTCCGACGCCACCGCAGCGTGCTGACCTTCAGTGCGGCCGGGCTCCTCATGGGGATCGGCTGGTTCGCCTCCACGCTCCTGGCGGCCTGGATCGCCAGGGCTCCCGCGATCTTCTACGCCCTGGCCGCGGGCATGGCCGTCAGCCAGTTCGTCTTCGCCACGCTCTCGGGCCCCGTGTCCTGGGCGTTGATCCGCGTCCTCGACCGACCAACGGAGGACGAGGAAGCAGTGGTTGGAGGCGGAGGAGGGGCCGGCCCCGCCCGCGCCACGGGATCGAAGCAACCGCATACATCGGGTAGTCGCTCCCCGGGCGGAGCGGATATAAATGACCGCTCCGGGCCGGAACGATCCTGAGGGAGGTCACATGCCGAAGACGGGGAGCGCACGACTCCTGATGAAGAGACAGCAGGCGCTCGACGTGCCGGAGGTCGCGACCTTCCGCCTCCTCCCTGACCTCAACGTCATCAAGGTGGGAGCAACGTCCATCATCGAGGGCGACCCGGAGCCGCTGCTGGCGCTGGTTCAGGAGATCGCGGCGCTCTCCAAGGAGTACCAGCTCCTGATCTCCACCGGGGGTGGGGAGCGCCACCGTCACGCGCTGGACATCGGTGTCGACCTGAACATGCCGATCGGCGTCCTGGCCGTGATCGGCGCGGCGGCGCCGGCCCAGAACGCCCTGATCCTGCAGGCCCTCCTCGCGTCCGAGGGAGGGATCCGGGTCCCGCCCGAGCACTTCGATGAGATCCCGGTCTACCTGGCGTCCGGGGCCATCCCGGTGACGCCCGGGATGCCCACGTACAACTACTGGGAGCACCCCCCCACCGAGGGAGAGCTCCCGGCGCACGACACCGACGTCGGCGCGTACCTGGTGGCGGAGACGTTCGGAGCCCGCACGGTCATCTTCGCCAAGGACGTGGACGGCGTGTACACCGACGACCCCAAGACGAATCCGGATGCCACCCTGCTGACAAGCGTCACCGTGGAAGAGATCCGTGAACTCCCGGCGCTCCCGTTCGACCGGCCGGTGCTCGACATGATGGAGCGGGCCCGGACCGTTCGGGAGATCCGCGTGGTGAACGGGACCAAGCAAGGGCAGCTGACGGCCGCGCTGGCCGGCGAGGACGTCGGGACGATCGTGAGGGCTTCATGATGGCGAACGAAGGAAGGCCGAACCGGGACGACGGACGGTTCCACGTCTCGTCGCGGCTCGCGGGTGAGTCCCTGGTCGACAAGGAGGTCATCGCGGGCGCCCGTGTGGACCGCGACGTGATCCGCATGTTTCCCGAGCTGAACGTGCTGAAGATCGGCGCTCAGTCCGTGATCGATCGGGGCCGGGCCGCCGTGCTACCGATCGTGGACGAGGTCATCTCGCTGCTCGACAGGTACCAGATCCTGCTCGGCGCCGGGGGGGGAACCCGCTCCCGTCACGTGTACGACATCGGCCTGCGACTGGGCCTCCCCACGGGGCTCCTGGCGGTGCTCGGGAGCGCACCGTCGGAGCAGAACGCCACCATGCTCCAGGCGCTCCTGGCCCAGCATGGAGGGGTTCGCATCCCCAAGGACCACTTCGAGGAGATCCCGCTCTACCTGGCCGCGGGGTGCATCCCGATCGTCACCGGGATGCCCCCGTACCACTACTGGGAGCGGCCGCCCCTGACCGGGCACCTCCCGGAGCACCGGACCGACGTGGGCGTCTACCTCATCGCGGAGGTCTTTGGGGCCCGGTCGATGATCTTCGTGAAGGACGAGGATGGGCTCTTCCGAGCCGATCCCAAGAAGGATCGGTCGGCCGAGTTCGTCCCGGAGATCTCGGTGTCGGAGCTGCGCCAGCACGACCTCGACGACCTCATCATCGAGCGGGCCTGCGTGGACATGATCTCCCGAGCCAGGCACTGCAGGGCCGTGCAGATCATCAACGGGCTCGTGCCCGGGCGGATCACCGCGGCCCTCGCCGGCGAGCACGTGGGGACGGTGATCTACCAGGACGGGGTCGACTGGCGGAAGGAGCTCGTCAAGGAGCCCTCGGTTTCCGCCTGAGCGCTACGCCGGGTAGACCACCACGTCGGTCGCCTTGACGGACACCCATACGGGTCCGCCGTCGACCAGATCGAGCTCGTTCGCCGCAGGCGGGGTCACCTCGGCGACGATCGAAGGGGTTCCCTGAATCCGAACGCGAACGCGGTCTCCCTCGAAGTCGCAGCCCTCCACGGTCCCCCTCCAGACGTTCCGAGGACTCCCTTCGGGCTCCTTCCGATGGATCGACACGGCATGCGGATGAACCACGGCGAAGGCGTCCCCCCACCGGGCGTCCGGTGCGGCGAGCGCGCCGCCGGTGTCGATCTCGATCGAGTCTCCGACTCCCCTCCCGCGGAAGAGGTTGACCCCGACGAACTCGGCCACATAGCGCGACCGGGGGCGCGCGGTGACCTCGGCGACGTCCCCCGACTGGACGATCGTCCCACCCTCGATCACCACGATCCGATCGGCGAGTGCGACGGCCTCCAGGGGATCGTGGGTCACCAGGATCCTGACACCCTGGAAGGTGGCCAGGTGGCGACGCAGATCCCGCCGCACCCCGGCTCGTGCCGGGGCGTCGAGCGCCGCGAGGGGCTCGTCGAGCAGCAGGAGGCTCGGCGATGTCGCCAGCGCCCGGGCCAGTGCCACCCGCTGCGACTGCCCTCCAGACAGCGAGCGCGGCTTGGCGTCTGCCTTCGCCGACAGCCCCATCCGTTCCAGCCACACGGCGCCTTGTTGCCGCGCCTCCGAGCGTGAAACGCCCCGAGCCCGCAGCCCGAAGGCCACGTTCTCGATCACGCTCAAGTGGGGGAACAGGAGGTAGTTCTGGAAGACCATGCCGACGGGGCGCCGCTCGGTGGGGACCCGAACCTCCCGCGACGTGTCCTCCAGGACCTCCCCGTTGAGCGAGATGCGCCCCTCATCCACCGGGACCAACCCGGCCAGGGCGCGAAGGAGCGTGGTCTTCCCCGCGCCGTTGGGACCGACCAGCACCACAAGCTGCCCCGGGGCCGCCTTCAGGCGCACCTCGAGCAGCAGCTCTCCAAGGCGCAGTCGGACGTCGGCGTCCAGCATCATGCCGCGGCGAACCACCGGTCGCGCAGCAGCACCAGCACTCCCAGCGAGACCGCGAGGAGTACCAGGCTGAGAACGATGGCGCCCTCCGGCCTCGACTGGAGGGCCAGGTAGACCGCCAACGGCATGGTCTGGGTCGTCCCCGGAAGGTTCCCGGCGAAGGTGATCGTGGCCCCGAACTCGCCCAGCGCCCGAGCCCAGCACAGAGCGGCCCCGGCGCCAAGCGAGGGGGCGATCAGCGGCAGGGTCACCCGCCGGAAGACCAGCCACCGACCCGCCCCGAGCGTCGCCGCGGCCTCCTCGTACCCGCGCTCGGAGGACCGGAGCGCTGCCTCCACAGCGATGATGAGGAACGGCATCGCCACGAACAGCTCGGCGATCACCACGGCCGTGGTCGTGAACGGGAGGGTGATGCCGAAGGCCTGGTCCAGCCACTGTCCGATGAGGCCTCGCCTTCCGAACGCCAGCAGCAGAGCCACCCCTCCGACGACCGGCGGCAGCACCATCGGAAGGACGATGAGCGCTCGGAGAAGGGCCCTCCCCCGGAACTCCAGCCGTGCCAGGACCCACGCCAGCGGCACCCCGAACAGGATCGCCAGCGCCGTGGCCCACAGCGATGTCGTGATCGACAGGACCAGCGCCTGGCGGACCTCCGGCGCGGCCAGCTCCGCGCCGAGGTCGCCCCACGGAGCCCGCACGATCAGACCGACCAGCGGAACGACCAATACCAGGAGCGCCAGGACCGCCGGGAACGCGAACGCGGGGAGGCGCCGGACGGAACCCCGTCGCGCCCTGCCTTGAGTCACGGAAGGCCGAACCCCGACTCGCTCAGGGCCTGTCTCCCCTCCTCGGACAGCACCAGCTCAACGAAGGCCTGGGCGTGATTGTCGTTGGGGGCGTCGTTCAGAACGGCGATGGGATAGCGAGCCACCACGTTGTGCTCCTCCGGGATCGGCACGGTGCTCACCGCCGAGCCAGCGGCCTGGGCGTCGGTGACGTAGGCGATCCCGGCGTCGGCCTCGCCGAGCGAGACCTTGCTCACCACCGCCTTGACGTCCTCTTCCAGAGACACCGGCTCCACCTCGACGCCGGCGCTGCCGAGAGCCTCTCGAGCGTACGCACCCGCCGGGACCTCCTCCGCCGCCAGGACAACCTTGAGCTCCGGGTCGGCCAGGTCGGGCAGCCCCTGCACGTTCCGGGGATTCCCGGGCTCAACGATGATCACCAGCTCGTTCAGGGCGAACACCTGCGGTGGCCCGGCCAGCAGACCACCCGACTCCAGCTCTCCCATGGTCACCTCATCGGCAGTGGCGATCACGTCCGCCTCGATCCCCTGCTGGACCTGGGTGACGAGGGTGGACGACGACTCGAAGCTGAACTGCAGCGAGACATCCGATCGTGTGGCGCCGAACGGCTCCTCCAGCGACTGAAAGACCTCGGTCAAGGACGCGGCGGCCAGCACGATCACCTCCCGCTGGGCGTCGTCCGTCTCCCCGCCGCCCTCAGCTGGCTGTCCCGTACAGGCCGCTGCGATCAGCAGCACGGCCAGGATGACCGGCACACGACGAACGAAATCCTTCCTCACGACCCTTCCTTCCCCTCAGGCTCGCTGGAGCTCCGGCGTCTCGACCACGACGTTGGTGGCCTTTACCGAAGCGACGACGAGCACGCCGGGCTCGAGGCCGAGCTCGTCCACGGCCTCCCTGGTGGTGAGCGATACGATGCGATGCTGGCCTGCCTGGATCTCGACCTTGGCGGCGACCGCGTCCTTGGTCACCCCGGTGACGATCCCCCGGAACCGGTTGCGTGCCGAAGCAGGGTGGAACGGCTCATGGGGATGCTCCCGACCCAGCGATGCGGCCAACCGGGCCACCTCGACGCCCTCGATGAGGCGATGACCGCCCTTGGACCGCTGGCTCCGAACGGTGCCGCGGTCGATCTGGCGGCGCAGGGCGGGGACGCTCAATCCAAGCAGCTCCGCCGCCTGGCCCAACCTGAATGCAGCCATACCGCAGGAAGATACCCAGGGAACTTAACCTGCGCAAGGTTGAAGGCATCAGAAACTCACTGAGAATAGTTTCTGGTACCAGGATGCTCCCTGCTGCCCC
>CALAEC010000240.1 GCA_937890785.1 uncultured Actinomycetes bacterium | reverse complement strand
CTCTTCCGAGGGGCCGGCGACCGGCTGCGAGCGCGTCCTGCGCCGTCGGAATGGTCGGTCCTGGAGACCGCCGGCCACATGCTCGACGCCGAGGTGGTCGCCTCGGCCCGGTACCGGTGGACCCTGGCCGAGGACGAGCCCCGGCTCATCGGTTACGACCAGGAGCTGTGGATGGGACGTCTCCGGCACGATCGGGAGGACCCTGATGAGCTGTTGGCCACCTTCGAGGCGCTCAGGAAGGCGAACCTCGGGCTCTGGTCGCGCAGCTCTGCTGAGGATCGAGCCCGGATCGGCCTCCACGAGGAGCGCGGCCCGGAGTCGTACGAGCTCGTGTTCCGGCTGATCGCCGGCCACGACCGGAACCACCTGGCCCAGGCTCGCGCGGCGGTCGAGGGCCGCTCGGGGCCCTAGCCCGTCAGGGCCTGGCAGAGCTCGGTGAACGCGGCGATGTACAGGTTCACATCGGTCTCGGAGTGCTGCACCGAGATCGTCCACTGCTCCTCGTCGCCGGGCGTCATGAACACGCCCCGGTTCACCATCCACGGCCAGGAGGCCTCGAACAGCGTCACGTTGCACTCGAGGAAGTCGCGGTAGTTCGTCAGTGGTTCCCGCCGGTACGAAACGCATCCCTTGCAGCCGAGGTCGACCGCGTGGGCGGCGATCCCCGTGTCGTCGATGGCCCGCTGGCACCCCTCGGCCAGGATCGTGCCGAGCTTGTCGAGGTACTCGTAAGCGTCGTCGGTGAGAACCTCGGTGAGGGCGGCCAGGCCGGCCGCGGCCGAGAGCGGGTTCCCGTTGAACGTGCCCATATGGGCCACGCCGGTGGTGATCTCGTTCATCAGGTCGGCGCGGCCCCCGAACGCCCCGAGCGCCGCGCCACCTCCGACCGCCTTGGCGAAGCAGGACAGGTCCGGCTGGACGCCGAACCGCTCGGAGGCGCCTCCCGGGGCCACGGTGGCTCCGGATTTCACCTCGTCGTAGATCAGCACCACGCCGTGCTTCGCGCACAGGTCCTTCACCCGTTCGAGGTAGCCGGGCTGGGGGAGCACGATGCCGATGTTCATCATGATCGGCTCCATGATCAGGCAGGCGATCTCGGCGCCGCGGTCGTCCAGCACCCGCGCCAGCGCCTCGGCGTCGTTGAACGGCACCACCAGGGTCTGCTTCACGGCATCCGCGGGGATGCCTTTCGACAGCGGCGTCGAGGCCGGCGCCTCCCGCCCACCGATCACGTCGGAGTTGGGGACGACCGAGAACATCACGGCGTCGTGGTGGCCGTGGTACGACCCCTCGATCTTCAGGACCACGTCCCGCTCCGTTGCCCCACGAGCCAGGCGGATCGCCTCCATGGTGGCCTCGGTGCCCGAGTTCGTGAACCGGACCTGATCGAGCCGGAACCGCCGGCACAGCTCCTCGGCCAGGGCCACGGTGGTCTCGGTCGTTGCCGCGAAGTGCGTTCCGGTGCGGGCGGCCCGCTCGACGGCCTCGACCACCTTCGGGTGGGCGTGGCCGACGGCCATCGTCCCGAACCCGCCGTGGAAGTCGACGTACTGGTTGTCGTCGACGTCCCAGACCCTGCTGCCCTCGCCCCGCCGCACGTAGATCGGGTACGGGTCGTTCGCCTGGAACGAGGACGCCACGCCGTACGGCATGACATTCGAGGCCCGCTCGTACAGCCGGCCCGACGCGGGCGTCCGCTCGAGGAGCGTGGCGGCCTCGCGCTCCGCGATCTCGCGGGCCCGGGCGGTGATGGCGTCGTCCGTCATCCAGCAACTCTTCCGGTCGGTGGGGCCACGGGTGCCGCCGCTCGCCGTCGCTGCAGCGGCACCGCCAGCAGGGCGAGCGTAACACCGACCACGAAGATCAGCGTGCCCATGACGTTCACCGCCGGCGGCACCCCGAATCGCGACGCCCCCGCCACCCACAGCGGGAACGTCACCGTGGCCCCGGCGTTGAAGAGCGTGATCACGTAATCGTCGATCGACAGGGCGAACGCCAGCACGGCGGCCGCCAGGATCCCGGGGAAGATCAGGGGCAGGGTGACCGTGCGGAAGGCGGTCCACGGCGTCGCCCCGAGGTCCTTGGCCGCCTCCTCCCACTCTCGGTTGAACCCCTGGGTCCGGGCCTTCACCGTGACCACGACGTAGGAGATGTTGAACATGATGTGAGCCAAGAGGATCGTCCCGATCCCGCGGCTCACGTTGGCCGTGACGAACAAAGACAGAAGCGAAGCGCCCAGGACGATCTCGGGCGTGGCCAGCGGCAGGAAGATGAACAGGTTCGTGGAGCCGCGGCCGCGGAACCGGTAGCGGGTCAGTGCCAGCGCGATCATCGTGCCGAGCGAGGTTGCCACGATCGTGCTGATGCTGGCGATCAAGAGCGAGTTCTTCAGGGCGTCCGTGAGCTCGGGCGTGTCCCAGATGCCCGTCCAGTGGCGGAGCGTGAAGCCCTGCCACACGAAGTTGAACCGGCCCCGGATGTCGTTGAAGCCGAACAGGATCATCACGGCGATCGGCAGGAACAGGTAGAGCAGGACCAGCGTGGTGTAGGCCGGGAGCACCCAGCCTCGCCGCGTCACCCGGTCAGCTCCTCGGTACCCAGGAGCCGGGCGTACACGAACACGCCCATCAGGATCGCCGCCATCAGCACGAACGAGAGCGCCGCGGCCTCGGGGTAGTCGTTGTTCTGCAGGTACTCGAGCTGGATCACTTGGCCGATCATCGTGGTCTCTGGGCTCCCCAGGAACTCCGGGTTGATGAAGTCCCCCACCGCGGGGATGAACGTCAGCAGCGACCCCGCGAACACCCCCGGGAGCGACAGCGGAAACGTCACCCGGAGGAACGCCACGACACGGTTCGAGTACAGGTCATCGGCCGCGTCCAGGAGGCTCTTGTCCATCTTTTCGAGCGCGACGTACAGCGGCAGGGCCATGAAGGGGAGGAAGTTGTAGATGAGGCCGCCGAGGACGGCCACGTTCTCGCCGAGGACGTGGAAGCCCTGACCGAGGATCCCCACCTCCTTCAGCGTGCCCAGGACGATGCCCTCGTCGGCCAGCACGAACTTCCACTGGATCGTGCGGATGATGAACGACACGAAGAACGGCATGATGATCAGGAACAGCAGGGCGTTCTTGAAGCGGCCCCCGCGGAACGCGATCGTGTACGCCAGGGGGTAGGCGATCAGCAGCGTGGCCACCGTGGTGATCAGCCCGTACAGGATCGACCGGATGATCTGGGTGTCGTTCCGCGCCAGCACCTCGGCGTAGACGCCGATGTTGCCGGTGAGGCGATAGCCCTGCTCCAGGGACCCCTCCTGGAGCGAGACCGAGAGCATCGAGATCGTGGGGACCACGTAGAACAGGAGCAGCCAGATCCCCCCGGGGAGCAGCAACAGATAGGCCACGGAGAGCCGCCGGCGAGGTCGTGTGACCCGGCGGGGGGCCGGCTCCGGGGGCGCCCCGGTGGCTACCCCTGCACCACCTGCTGGAACAGATCGTTCCAGACCTGCTCCTCCTCCTCGTCGAGCTGCTTGTAGGGGATCGTCTGGGCGTTCGTCTCTTCGGTGGGGAATACGAACGTGTCCTCGGCGAGGTCGTCGCAGAACGGAGCGCAGCTCACGTTGGTCTCGTGCTTATCGGCGACGTCCTGACGGATCTGTTCCTGGACCGCGGCCACCGGAGACTCGTACCACACCCACTTGGTGATGTTGGTGGCGATCCGCGGGTCGTACACGAAGTTCATGAACAGGTGCGCGTCGAGCGGGTGCTCTGCCCCCACCGGGATGGCCATGTTGTCGGTCCACCGCATCCCCCCGCCCTCCGGGATCACGAAGCGCAGGTTCGGGTTGTCGAGCGCGAGCGCGAAGATGTCGCCTGACCAGGCCATGGCGGCCGCCAGATCGCCGCGGGCCATGGCGTCCGTGTAGTCGTTGCCGTAGAAGCCGCGGACCTTGCCCCGCTCGGCGATCAGCATCTGCTGGGCCTGCTCGACGTCCTCCACGGTCGCGTCCGGCTCCTGGATCCCCATCGAGGCCAGGGCCAGCCCGAAGGTGTCGCGCATCTCCGCGAACAGCCCCACCCGGCCGGCCAGGTCGTCCGCGAACAGGTCCTCGAAACGGACGATGTCCCGGCCGACCGCCTCGACGTCGTAGCCGATCCCGGTGATGCCGGCTGCCCAGGGGATGCTGTGCTCGTTCCCGGGGTCATACCACGGGTCCTGGACCTTCTCCGCCGCGTTGGCGTCGAAGTTCGAGAGCTCCTCGTGGTGGAGCCGCTCCAGGTACCCCAGCCGGTTCATCTTCTGGATCATCCAGTCGGTGACCACGATGATGTCCCATCCCGTGGACTGGCCCGCGGAGAGGGGCTCCCGGATCGTCCCGAAGAATTCCTCGTTGTCGTTGATGACGACCTCGTACCGCATGTTGACGCCGAACTCTTCCTCGAAGCCCTTCACGGTGGGGCTCCCGGTCGGCCCCTTGTCGATGTAGAGCGGCCAGTTGGCCATCACCAGCTCGCCGGCCGGCTGGTCGGGAAGGGGCTCCGGCCGATCGCCCTGCTGGCGACGCTGGGCTTCGACCCCGCAGGCGGCCAGGAGCGCCATGGCCCCGAGGTACATCGAGCCCCGCCCCGCCCGCCGAAGGAGCTCTCGCCGGCTCACCGGCCGGTGCAATCCGCCGAACAGCCCGTCCATGTCACTCACCGTCCGCTCCTCCCTCTCGTCCCGACACCACGAAGGTGTGCTCCGGATGCCACGTCAACGTGACTGTCTCTCCCGGCGCGGGCGGCCGGTCGGTGGAGGTGCCCAGGTTCTGCGCGTACACCGTCACCTCGTGTCCGTCCCTGGTGGCCACGGCGTACACGTTGCTCACCCCCACGAACGTGGCATCCCGCACGGTTCCCTCGATGGCGTTGTCACCGTCGGCCGGCGACGCCGATCCCGCCGTGCCGATCCGGATCTTCTCCGGCCGCACCCCGAGCTTGATACTGCGCTCCGTTCCCTCGATCGCGGCGGCCGGGACCCGCACCTTCTCGCCGGAGACCAGCTCGATCGTCCGGAAGTCCCCGTCCGGCGGCCCCACCGTGCCATCGAGGAGGTTCGACGCCCCCAGGAAGCTCGCCACGAACTCCGTGGCCGGGCGCTCGTACACCTCCTCGGGCGGACCGACCTGTTCGATCCGGCCCTCCCGCATCACCGCGATACGGTCGGACATCGTCATGGCCTCCTCCTGGTCGTGGGTCACGTAGATGAACGTGATGCCGACCTCGTGCTGGAGGCCCTTCAGCTCGAGCTGCATCGCCTTCCGAAGCTTGAGGTCCAGCGCGCCGAGCGGCTCGTCCAGGAGCAGGACCCGGGGCTGGTTCACCAGCGCCCGAGCCAGGGCCACCCGCTGCTGCTGGCCGCCGGACAGCTGGGTGATGCGGCGGGCCTCGAACCGGGGCAGATCGACCAGCTCGAGGATCCGGCGAACCTGGCCGGGGATGTGATCCTTGGCGATGCGCCGGCGCCGGAGCCCGTACGCCACGTTGTCGAACACGTTGAGGTGGGGGAACAGCGCGTACGACTGGAACACCGTGTTGACGTCGCGGCGGTGGGGAGGAAGCCCGGCCACGTTCGCGCCCGCCAGCTCGATGGCCCCCTCGTCGGGCTGTTCGAACCCCCCGATCATGCGGAGCGTCGTGGTCTTCCCACATCCGGACGGTCCCAGCAGGCTGAAGAACTCGCCCTGCAGGATGTCCAGGGCGATGTCGTCCACGGCCACGACGTCGCCGAAGCGCTTGGTCACGCCGGCCAGGCGGACGTCGACCTCCCGACCCGTCCCCACGTGGAGAGCGTACCCGCCGCCCCTCGGTCGTGCTTCGCGAGGTCGGGGGAAAGGTTGCCGGGCCTTTGCGCCGCTTTGTATAGTGGAGCTTGTGAAAACTTTCACAAGCTCCCCGGGCGCCTCGGGTGGCCCCGCTCCCACTCCCGCCGATAGAATCGCCCGGCCCATGCCCCCTCCCGGACGTTCGGACTGGTCGGGCTTCGGCACCGGGTGGGCGGCGACGGGGACCCTCCTGGCGGGGATCCTGACGTGGGGCGGGATCGGCTGGGTCATCGACCGCCTGGCCGACACCGGCCGGCTGTTCCTGGCGATCGGCCTCGTGGTCGGGGCGGCGGGAGGCATCTACCTCGTATACCTGCGATATGGCAGAGACGACGACTGAGCCGGCCGAGCGGGTCATGGTCCGCCACGCCCTGGCGGCGGGAGGGCTGGCGGCGCCAGTGGCCCTGGGCGTGGGATTCGCGGTGGCCGGCTGGTCGGGGGCGTGGTCCGCCGTCCTGGGCCTCGCGCTGGTGGTGGCGAACTTCGCGGCCCACGGCCTCTCGCTGGCGTGGGCGGCCACCGTGTCGATCCCCGTGATGCAGGCGGTGGCGCTCGGTGGCTTCGTCCTCCGGATGGCCGTGATCGTGGGGGTCCTGGTCCTCGTCGACCGGACCGGTGTGCTTTCGACGGCGGTGTTCGGGATCGCCGCGGTCGTCGGCACGCTGGCCCTGCTGGTCCTGGAGGCCCGCCTGGTGCTCTCGGGCCTCGGCGGCGCGCTGCGCATCCCCGCGGAGCCGGCGGCCGCAGCTGCCGGGGAGCGGCTCCGAGCGAGGGAGCGTGAGGGATGAGCTTCCTCGCGCAGGCCCGGCCACCGGAGCCATTCGAGGCCCCAGGACTGGAGCTGTTCAGGCCACCCTGCCTGACGGAATGGGACCTGTTCGGCGTCCACTTCTGCCTGGACCGCGGGGTCCTCTACATGTTCCTGGCCGCGGCCATCGTCATCGTCCTCTTCGTCGTGGCGGCGCGTGGCGGGTCACTGGTTCCGCGAGGCGTCCGGAACCTTGTCGAGTCGATCGTCGACTTCATCCGCGAGGAGATCGCCATCCAGGTGATCGGCCAGGAGGGGCGGCCGTGGGTCCCCTTCCTGACCTCGATGTTCGCGTTCATCTTGGTCGGCAACCTCTTCGGGATCATCCCGGGCATCCAGTTCCCGGTGAACGGCCGTATCGCCATCCCCGCCTTCCTGGCCCTCCTCGTCTGGGCGTTGTTCAACGTGGCCGGGATCCGAGCGCAGGGCGCCGCCTATCTGAAGAACACATTGTTCCCGCCGGGGGTCCCGAAACCGATCTACATCCTCCTGACGCCGATCGAGCTCATCTCCACGTTCCTGGTTCGGCCGCTCACGCTGTCCGTCCGACTCCTGGCGAACATGATGGCCGGCCACCTGATCCTGGCCATCTTCTTCCTGGGGACCGCGTACCTGTTGGCCAAGCCGTCCACGATCCCGTTCGCCGTCCCGGCGTTCGCGCTGTCGGTCGCGCTCGTCGGGTTCGAGATGCTGGTGGCCGTGCTCCAGGCCTACATCTTCACGATCCTGACCGCCGTCTACATCGCCGGGGCCGTGCACCCCGAGCACTAGGAGGGAAGAGCCATGGGAGAGCTGCTCTCGCAGGTCGGGGCCTTCGTGGCCCAGGTCGAGGGCGACGTCGGCGTCATCGGCAGGGGCCTGGTGTTCGGCCTCGGCGCCATCGGCCCGGGCATCGGCATCGGGTACCTGGTGGGGAAGGCCGTGGAGGCCATGGCCCGGCAGCCCGAGGCCGCTGGGATGGTCCGGACCACGATGTTCCTGGGGATCGCGTTCACTGAGGCGCTGGCCCTGTTCGGGTTCGTCCTGACGTTCATCATCTAGGGGAGGCAGGCATGGAGCTGGAGGTGCTGGGCCTGCCCGAGACGCTGGCGCAGGAGGAGGAGACCCAGACGGAACAGCCGGTCGAGGAGGAGGAACACAACCCCATCCTCCCCGAGGCCGACGAGCTGATCTTCGGCTCGCTGGCGTTCCTGCTCGTGTTCGTGGTGCTGGCCCGGTACGCGTTCCCCCGGCTGAACCAGGGGCTGAAGCAGCGCGAGGAGAAGATCCGCGGCGACCTGGAGCGCGCGGAGGAGGCCAGGGGGGAGGCCGAGACCGCCCTGCAGCGGTACGAGCAGCAGCTCCAGGAGGCCAGGGCCGAGGCCGGCAGGATCATCGAGGAGTCGAGGAAGACCGCCGATTCGATGCGCCGGGACCTCCTGGCGAAAGCCGAGGACGAGTCCCGTGCGGTGGTGGCCAGGGCCCAGGAGGAGATCCGTGCCGAGCGGGACCGGGCCATCCAGGAGCTGCGGAGCCAGCTCGCGGAGTGGTCGGTCGAGCTGGCCGCTCGGGTCGTGGGGGCCAGCCTCGACAAGAAGCGACACCTGCAGCTGGTGGAGGAGTACATCGACGAGGTCGCTGCGATGGGGAACGGCGGCGCCAAGCCGACGCGCCAGCGCGGACGGAAGGCCGAGGAGTGACCCGGAGGGAGCAGATCCGGGGCTACGCCCGGGCCATGTTCTCGGTGGCCGAAGCTGAGGACGCCCTTGACGAGGTCGAGGACGAGCTCTTCCGCTTCGCCCGTGCCCTCGAGAGCGAGCACGAGCTCCGGGACGCGCTCACCGACCCACGACTCCCGGCCGAACGGAAACGGGCGGTGCTCGCGGAGGTCCTGGGGGAGCGGTCCAACCCGGTCACGCTGAACCTGCTGGGTTTCGTGATCGACCAGGGACGGGCCCGGGACCTCGGGGCCATCGTGGACGAGCTGGTGGCCCTGGCCGCGGAGCAGCGGCAGTCGGCCGTAGCCGAGGTGCGCACGGCGGTCCCACTCGACGCCGGGCACCGGGACCGGCTGGCCGAAGCTCTGGAGCGGGCCACGGGGAGGAAGGTCGAGCTGAAGGTGGTGGTCGACCCGACCGTGGTCGGCGGCGTGGTGGCCAAGGTCGGGGATCAGGTGATCGACGGATCGGTCCGGCGGCGGTTGGAGCTGGCCCGAGAGCGACTGAGCGAGGTGTGAACCGTGGCGGAACCGGCTGAGCAGTTCATCGATCCGGAGGACATCGCCCGGGCGCTCCAGCGACATGTGGAGTCCTTTCGGCCCGAGACCGAGCGGGAGGAGGTCGGCCGGGTCTCCGAGACCGGTGACGGCATCGCCCGAGTCACGGGCCTCCCGAGCACGATGGCCAACGAGCTCCTGGAGTTCCCGCACGAGATCTACGGCGTGGCCTTCAACCTCGAGGAGGAGGAGATCGGGTGCGTCCTCTTCGGCGACCCCGAAGGCATCGAGGAGGGCGACCCGGTCAAGCGCACGGGTCGGATCCTGTCGGTCGGGGTCGGGGACGGGGTCCTGGGCCGCGTCATCGACCCGTTAGGGCGACCCCTGGACGGCAAGGGCCCGATCCAGACCGAAGCCCAGCGGGTCCTCGAGATCCAGGCACCGTCGGTGGTCATGCGGCAGCCCGTCAACGAGCCGCTCCAGACCGGCGTCAAGGCCATCGACGCGATGACCCCGATCGGGCGGGGGCAACGTGAGCTGATCATCGGGGACCGGCAGACCGGGAAGACGGCCATCGCCGTGGACACCATCATCAACCAGCGGGAGGCCTGGGCCACGGGCGACCCCAAGAAGCAGGTGAAGTGCGTGTACGTGGCCATCGGCCAGAAGGACTCCACGGTCCGTGAGGTGCTGGAGGCCCTGGACTCGAACGGGGCCCTCGAGTACACGGTGATCGTCAACGCGCCGGCCTCGCTCCCGGCGTCGTTCAAGTACATCGCCCCGTACGCGGGGTCGGCCCTCGGCCAGCAGTGGATGTACAACGGCCAACACGCCCTGATCGTGTTCGACGACCTGTCGAAGCAGGCCGAGGCGTATCGCGAGGTCTCCCTGCTCCTGCGGCGTCCCGCCGGCCGGGAGGCGTATCCGGGCGACGTGTTCTACCTCCATTCCCGGCTGCTGGAGCGGTGTGCCAAGCTCTCTGACGAGGAAGGCGGTGGCTCGCTCACCGGGCTCCCCATCGTGGAGACCAAGGGCGGGGACGTCTCCGCCTACATCCCCACGAACGTGATCTCGATCACCGACGGGCAGATCTACGTCGAGAACGACCTGTTCTACGCGGGCGTGCGCCCGGCCATCAACGTGGGGATCTCGGTGTCCCGGGTCGGCGGGAACGCTCAGATCAAGGCGATGAAGCAGGTGGCCGGCCGGCTCCGCCTCGACCTGGCGCAGTATCGGGAGCTGGAGGCGTTCGCCGAGTTCGGCTCCGAGCTCGACAAGGCGTCGCAGGCGCAGCTGGAGCGGGGCGCCCGGGTCGTGGAGATCCTGAAGCAGCCGCAGTACCGGCCGATGTCGGTCGAGAACCAGATCATCTCGATCTACGCGGTCACCAACGGGTACCTCGACGACGTGCCGGTGGCCGACGCGAAGCGGTTCGAGGAGGAGCTCCTCCGGTATATGGAGACGCGGAACCCCGACGTCGGGCAACACCTGACCGAGGAGGGAGACCTCCCCGACGAGGTCGAGGCGAAGCTGAAGGACGCCATCGTCGAGTTCAAGCGAACGTTCCAGCCCACCGAGGAGGCCGCGCCGACCGGCGCGGGGCCAGGAGGCGGGCCGATCGACGCGCGCCGCGAGGACGTCGGCTGGGAGCGGATCGGCGAGCCCGAGCCCGACGAGGAGGAGTAGCCGATGGGGGCCAGGCTCCGCCAGATCCGGCGCCGGATCCGCTCGGTCCAGTCGACGATGAAGATCACCCGGGCCATGGAGCAGATCGCCCTGGCCCGGATCGCCAGGGCCCAGCGCCGCGTACAGCAGATCCGCTCGTACGCGGTTCGGCTCACCGAGGCCATGGAGGACGTGGCTCGCCAGACCGGGGCCCTGGTCCATCCGCTCCTCGAGGAGCGCGAGCCGGCTGCGCGGGCCGCGGTCCTGGTGATGACGTCCGACCGCGGGCTGGCCGGCGCGTACAACGCGAACGTGCTGCGCCGGGCCGAGCGGCTGTTCGGCCGCCTCCGGGGCGACGGGATCGAGCCGGTGCTGTTCGTGGTGGGGCGGAAAGGCCAGAGCTACTTCCGGTTCCGGCAGACCCCGATCGAGGACGCGTGGTCGGGGTTCAGCGAGGTGCCCTCGTACCCGGACGCCGAGCGGATCGCCGAGCGGCTGATCGAGGCGTTCCTGGACCGGCGGGTCGACCAGATCCACGCTGTGTATACCGACTTCCGGTCGGCGTTCACGCTCCGGCCGGTGGACCGGCGGTTCGTGCCGATCGCTCCCGAGGAGGTCGCCGGCGACGAGGCCACCCGGGGCCGCCCGCGGCCCGAGTACATCTTCGAGCCGGCGCCGGCGCAGCTGCTGGACGCCCTCCTGCCTCGGTACGTCACCGCGCTGATCTTCGCCGCGCTGCTCGAGTGCGCGGCCTCGGAGAGCGCGGCCCGGCGGCGGGCCATGAAGGCGGCCACGGAGAACGCCGAGGACCTGATCCGCCGGCTGACCCGCGAAGCGAACCAGGCCCGTCAGACGGAGATCACCACAGAGCTGATGGAGATCGTGGGCGGGGCCGAGGCGCTCCGCCAGGCGTCAGGGGAGTGATGCATGGCTGACACGGAGAACGGACAAACGCCCGGCAGGGTCGTGCAGGTGATCGGGCCGGTGGTGGACGTGGAGTTCCCCCCGGAGTCTCTCCCGGAGATCAACACGGCCCTCGAGCTGGACCGGACCCTGGAGGGGGACACCCAGACGATCGTGTGCGAGGTGGCCCAGCACATCGGGGAGTCGACCGTCCGGGCCATCGCCATGAGCCCCACGGACGGCGTGGTGCGCGGGTCCACGGTACGAAACACCGGCACCCCGATCGCCATGCCGGTGGGGCCGAACGTCCTCGGCCACGTGTACAACGTCCTGGGCCAGCCGCTGGACACGGACTCGGTGGATGCCGAGGACCGGTGGGCGATCCATCGGGACCCGCCGCTGTTCGAGGACCTCGAGCCGAGGACCGAGATGTTCGAGACCGGCATCAAGGTCATCGATCTCCTGGAGCCCTACGTGCAGGGCGGGAAGGTCGGCATGTTCGGCGGCGCCGGTGTGGGGAAGACCGTGATCATCCAGGAGATGATCCACCGGGTCGCCGAGCAGCACGGTGGCGTCTCGGTGTTCGCCGGCGTGGGTGAGCGGACCCGCGAGGGAAACGACCTGATCCGGGAGATGACCGAGACCGGCGTGATCGGGAAGACCGCCCTGGTGTTCGGGCAGATGGACGAGCCGCCGGGGGTCCGGCTGCGGGTGGGGCTGGCCGCGCTGACGGTGGCCGAATACTTCCGGGACGTCCAGCGGCAGGACGTGCTCCTGTTCATCGACAACATCTTCCGGTTCGTCCAGGCAGGGTCCGAGGTGTCAACGCTGCTCGGCCGCATGCCGAGCGCGGTGGGGTACCAGCCCACGCTGGCCGACGAGATGGGCGAGCTGCAGGAGCGGATCACCTCGACCAAGGGCCGGTCGATCACCTCGCTCCAGGCCATCTACGTCCCGGCCGACGACATCACCGACCCGGCCCCGCACACCACGTTCGCCCACCTCGACGCCACCACGGTGCTGACCCGGTCGCTGGTGGAGCAGGGGATCTACCCGGCGGTGGACCCGCTCGACTCGACCTCTCGGATCCTGGACGCCCGGTACATCGGCGAGGAGCACTACGCGGTGGCCCGGCGGGTCCAGGAGATCCTCCAGCGGTACAAGGACCTCCAGGACATCATCGCCATCCTCGGTGTCGACGAGCTGTCCGAGGAGGACAAGCTGATCGTGGCCCGGGCCCGGAAGATCCAGCGGTTCCTGTCCCAGCCGTTCTTCGTGGCCGAGCAGTTCACGGGGATCGAGGGGAAGTACGTCGAGGTGGCCGACACGATCCGCGGGTTCAACATGATCGCCGAGGGGGAGCTCGATCACCTGCCGGAGCAGGCCTTCTACATGGTCGGCGGCATCGAAGAGGCCGTCGCCCAGGGCGAGCGTCTGGCGAAGCAGGGGGAGTAGGTGGCAGCGCTCCGGGTCACGGTGGTCTCGCCGGAACGCGAGGTGTTCGCGGGGAACGCGGACATGGTGGTGGCCCGTGGGGTGGACGGCGAGGTCGGCATCATGGCGAACCACGCCCCGATGCTGATCGAGCTGGCCGTGGCTCCCGTCCGGCTCGTCGAGGGTGATACCGAGACCGGGAAGGTCCTCGTCGACGGGGGCTTCCTCCACGTGACGCCCGGCGAGGAGGAGACCCGGGTCGACGTGCTGGCGGAGCACGCGGTGCTTCCTTCCGAGGTCGACGTGGCCGCGGCCCGGGCCCGGGCGCAGGAGCTCCAGGGCCAAGACGACGCCGAGGCCGAGCTGGCCCGCGCCCTGATGCGGGCCGAGCACGGAACTCGGTAGGTCCCCGCGAATCAGAAGGGGCTGGCACGGCCGCCCCCTTCGCCTCGAACAACGGTGGTGGGTGACACACGAGCGAACCCCGCCGCCGGCGCTCGGCGGCGGGGTTCGGTTCGGCGTGAGCCTGGCTACTTCGGCGGTGGCGGGACCAGGCAGAGGACCCGGTCCGACACGTTCCCGGCGTCGTCCACTGCGAACACCGCGGCGTCGCCCTGGCCGGTGATGTGCCACTGCACGGCGCTGCCCGGCCCGCCGATGGGCTTCTGGCTAGGTGTCGCTCCCGGTGCCTGCGTGTACTTGATCCTCACCCCGCTGTCGAACGGCCCGAACACGGTGCCGCTCCCCAGGTCGACGAGGAACACCTCCGGATCGGGATCGACGTTGTCGGTGGCGGTCAGCTCGTAGAAGCCGTCAGGGTTCTGGCCCGCCTTGGGGTTGTCGCCTGCCGGCGGAACGTTCTTGCCGCCGGGATTCGTGGTGGGCAGGCAGTTCGCCTCGGGCGCGGTCACGTCGAGGACATCGATATCGATCGTCTGGATGAAGGCGGGGTCGGGCGACCCGTCCGGCAGGAGGACCTGGTTGCCGTCGATCAGCCAGTTCACGGTGCACGACAGGGTGGTCCCCTGGGGAGCACCTGGGCTCACCTGGATGGATTCGGTGAAGGAGGCGTCCTCACCGCTGGTGACCATCTGCGACGCGGGCGTGAACGAGAGCGACAGGTTCGGGTCGCACGTCCCCACCGACGGGGACACGGTCACGGGCACGGCGCTGATCCCGGCCAGGATGGCCGAGGAGACGTCGTCGCCGGTCGGGGCGGTGAGCAGGACTCCTCCCGTGGCCGTGGTGATCGCCGTGGCCTGTCCGGTGGCGTCCAGGGACGTCGCCTCGGGAGTGATCACGTCCACGGCCACCACCCGGATCCCGGCGGCCTGAAGCGCGGCGATCGTGGCGGCGAGGGTGTGGCCGCCGCTGGGGTCGTGGCCCTCCGCGTCCCCGAACCAAGCCACGATCCTGGTGGAGTTGGTCCGGAACCCGACCGCGGGGCTGGTGGCCAACTCGAACAGGGCGTTGAGCTGGGCCTCGGGGGTGTCACAGCCGCTCCCCGGCGGGGCCGTCCACGAGTTCACCGCGGCCTGGACCGCCGCGGTGTTCGCGGTCATGGCCTGGTCCAGGTTGAAGGCGAACGCGTCGATGGCACAAGCGAAGTCCTTGTACTGGGCCACCGCGAACTGGGCATTCGGCTGGGCCAGGGTGATGTCGCCGACGATGTCGGTGAGGTCGGCCTGGACGTCCGAGATGGCCGGGCCCATGCTCCCCGTGGTATCGGCTAGGAGCACGATGTCGGGCGTCGGTGGGATCACAGGCGTGTGGACCGTCTTGGCCACGTTGATCGTGGCCCCGGGCGCCGCGCTGTCGCTGACGGTGGACGGCACCACTCCCACCACCGGCGGATGCGCAGCCGCCGGGACGACGATGGCGGACAACGACAGGGCGATGGCCGCGATGAACGAGATGCGGCGGAACGAGAGCATAGGTCCCTCCTGAGCCTGGCGGGCGACGACCGGGCAGGACAGCCATCCCCATGGTCGAGGGTCGAGGTGGCCCCTACAAGAGGGAATCCGGCGTAGGGGGATCAGCCTGTCGGGCGACCCGGACGATCCGTCCTCAGGCCGACCCCGCTCCGAACTGGAACCGGCCCCCGTTGCCGGGGGCCGGTTCGATTGCCGCGTGCCTGGCGGCGCTACTCCTCCATCGTCGCTAGCCCATGTGGTCCATGGTCTGCGGGTTCAGGTGGTCCACCAGGCGTGGCTTCCCGGGCCGTTCGACGATCGTCCGGTACACCACCATCCCCTTCGCCAGGGCGTTGTTGGTCACGCCGTCCGACGCGTAGACGGGGATACCGGGGCCCGTCTTGTACATCGGCCCCGTGTACGGGTACGCGGACCAGGTGCCCGAGTTCTGCACCGGGTCGTACCACGCGATCTCCTTCAGCCGCCTGGGCTGGGTGAAGTCGATCACGTCGGCCCCGCCGGTGTACCAGGCGTTGACCAGCAGGTCCCGCTTGATGCCCATGACCGCCATGCCCATGTGCGACGAGCAGTACTCGCCGGGTGCCGACGAGGGCCGCACGTCTCCGACAGCGAACTCGCTCAGGAACTCGCCGGAGGCGAGGTCGGAGAAGAACATGCTCCCGCTCTGCTCCAGCGAGGCCGGGTGCCAGGGCCTGGCCTGCCACTGCGTCATCGGGGGGCACCCGCTCCCGAACGACTCGTCCACCCAGTTCACCACGGTGGCGTCGTTGTCGAACATCACCGAGTGGAAGAAGTCGATCGCGCCGGGGATGTCCCCGGTGCCTCCCGAGCTGAACTCATCGTCGCCGATCATGATCGGGTTCTGCGTGTCCGGGATCCCATCCTCATCGATCTCCCAGACCTGGCCCTGCTCCGCGCAGGCGGCGCCGGCCAGGCTGTGCTCCACGTGGACGACGATGTCGTGGCAGGCGATCGCGGCGGGCTCCAGGACGCCCGGCGCGGCGAGGCCACGCTCGCTCCAATCGTTGATGCCATCGGGATCGCCGGGGTAGACGATCTCCGGCTGCACGTCGAGCTCGTTGGCCGCCGCCGGGTTCGCGAACGGCACGTCGACGATCTGGATCACGCCGTGGAGGGGACTGTTCGGGCTCCCCGGGTCCTCGTCGTACGGGTTGGCCACGTTCTGGTACGGCGGGATGCCCGATGCGGGCGCGATGGAGCCACACGTCGGCCCCGGCCGCAGCGGGTACGAGGAGACGTAGACGAGCAGTCCGCTCTCGTCGTGCTTCGGCCATGCGGTGATCGTGTGGGCACCGCAGTCGGTGTAGACCGCCTTCACCTGCGTGATCGTGGTGAAGGGGCTGGCCGGGTCGTCGCTCATCTCAAACACCCGGACGCCCTCCCAGCCGTTGGGGTCGTTGTGGGCCGTCCGAGGAGCTCCACACTCCGGCGCGGCCATGGTGCGGTCGACCGCCAGCATCAGCAGGTCGGCCACCCCGTTGCCGTCGCGGTCCCAGACGATGGGGTCGGCCTGGAGGCCGTCGCACTTGAAGTCCCTGACCAGGGTCGGTGCCGCCGGATCGGAGATGTCGAAGATCCGGACCCCCCCGTCCGGGGTGGCGTCGCTGCCGCTGTAGTAGCCGGAGAACGCGTGGTCTCCCCAGAACGCGAAGTCCGAGTTGGTCCTGCCGTTCGGGGAGGTGAACTCCTCGAACATCCTCTTGTGGGAGTCCTGGTTATGGTCGGCCCCCGCCGGGAGGGCCAGGGTGGCCAGCCCGAGCGCCAAGACGCCCGAAAGGATCCATCGTGCTCGCGGTCGCATTCACTCACCTCCGTGAGGGAAATGTTCGAATCGTCCCGGAGAGATGCCTCCGGTCCGTGTCCAAGGGCCACGTAGGGGCTCGGCGCACCACCTCCTCGCTGGCTCTGCCGCGTGTCCGCCGGGGGGAAGCCCCGTGGAGCGGCTGAAGTCTAGAACGGGCCGCGCTCCGCAGGCAAATCGCCCCCTGCCCCCTCCGGGGGCCCCTCGGCCAGGAGACGAGAACCGGCCCCCGGGGATCCCGGGGGCCGGTTCCTTCGCTGCTGTGGACCGAAATCAGTCCATCGTCTGCGGATTCAGGTGATCGACCAGCCGTGGCTTACCAGGCTTCTGCACGATCGTCCGGTAGACCACCATCCCCTGTGCGAGCCCGTTGTTCGTGACGCCGTCCGACGCGTAGACGGGGATCCCGGGCCCGGTGCTGTACATCGGTCCCGTGTACGGGTACGCGGACCACGAGCCCGAGTTCCGAACCGGGTCGTACCAGGCCACCTCCTCCAACTGAGACGGGTCGGTGAAGTCGATGACGTCGACCCCACCGGTGTACCAGGCATTCACCAAGAGGTCCTTCTGGATGCCCATGACGGCCATCCCCATATGGGCCGAGCAGTACTCGCCCGCCGCTGTGCTGGGCCGCACGTCTCCGACGTGGAACTCGCTCAGGAAATTGCCCTCCATGTCGGAGAAGAACATCCTTCCGGTCTTGTGGGACCCGCCCGTGGGGTTCCAGGGCCGGGCCTGATAGGTGGTCATGGTCGGGCAGCCCGAGCCGAAGGACTCATCGACCCAGTTCACGACCTCACCCTCGTTGTCGAACATCACCGAGTGGAAGAAGTCGACGGCCCCGGGGAATTGGCCCGTGCCGCCCGAGCTGACCTCGTCGTCACCGACCGATACCGGGTTCAGCGTGTCCGGGATCCCGGTGTTGGGATCGATATCCCACACCTGGCCCTGCTCGGCGCAGGCGGCACCGGCCAGGTTGTGCTCCATGTGGACCACGATGTCGTGGCAGGCCACCGCGGCCGGTTCGAAGGCCGGGCTGCAGAGACCCTTCTCGCACCACTCCTGCCTGCCGTCGGGATCGCCCGGATAGGTGATCCGCGGCGAGGCGATCTCCGTCGTGGCCGCCGGGTTGTTCAGCGGCACCGAGATGACCTGGATCACGCCGTGCAGCGGGCCGGTGGGCGGATCCTCGTCGTACGGGTTGGCGGTGTTCGCGAACTCCGTGTCACCGCAGGTCGGTCCGGCCCCCAGTGGGTACGACGAGATGTAGACGATCAGGCGCGGGTTCGTCTCGTCCTCGGCGAAGCCGGTCCACGCGGTGATCGTGTGCGCGCCGCAGTCGGCGTACTGCATGTCCACCGGCGTGATCGTCTGGAACGGATTCGCCGGGTCGTCGCTCATCGTGAAGACACGGACGCCCTCCCAGCCGGTGGGGGTGCCACCGGGAACGCGTGGCGCCCCGCAGTTCGGATTGGCCATCGTGGTGTCGACCGCCAGCAGTAGCAGGTCGGGCACCCCGTTGCCGTTGCGGTCCCACAGGATGGGGTCGTTCTGCGCGCCGTCGCACGCGAAATCGCGTACCAGGCTGGGGCTGGCAGGATCCGAGATGTTGAAGATCCGGACGCCGCCGCGAGGCCCGGTGCCGGGCGGGAACCCGGCGCCGCCGGTGTAGTAGCCGACGAACGCGTAGTCGCCCCAGAACGCCAGGTCTGAGTTGGTGGCTTGGTTCGGGGACGTGAAGTCCTCGGTCATCTTGGAATGGCTGTCGGCGTTATGGGTTGCCCCGGCGGGGAACGCCCATGTGGCCAGGCCGAGCGCCAGTACGCTCGGCAGGACGAATCTGACCAGTCCTTGCATCGATCACCTCCCGGTTCGCTTGTTCCGGAGCTACTCGCTCCGGTCTCGAGGCGTCCATGGGCCAAGTCTTCGGGCTCGGCGCATCACCTCCCCGCTGGCTCTGCCGCCGTGTCCGTCGGGGGGAAGCCCCGTGGAGCGGCGGGAAGTCTAGAACGGGCCGCGCTCCGCAAGCAAGTCGGCCCGCTTCCTCACGGGGGCCCCTTCGGCGGCGTGGGGCCTGATCCACGTCGGTTGAAGGCCAGACATGGGATAGGGAAGGGCCCCCGGATCACTCTCCGGGGGCCCTCCTTCGTTCCGCGAGCTACGTCGCCGAGCCCGTGTACCTGACGATGTAGAGACCGAAGTCTCGGTCACTTAGCAACACCAGCGGGTTCGGTCCGCTTGTCGGTGCCGAGTAGCCATGGCCAACCGTCTCATCTCCGATGGGGAAGACGCCCCAGAAGTCGTTCCCCCCCTCGTCGATGAAGCGGCCTACCTCGGTGATGCCCTTCTTGCTGAACCGAGCGACCCGGAATCCAGCGTTGTAGTAAGAGAAGTACGCCAGGTTCTC
>CALAEC010000239.1 GCA_937890785.1 uncultured Actinomycetes bacterium | reverse complement strand
GAGGTGGCGAACGAAGCCCGCTCGGTGCTGGAACGCCTGGCGCGGCCGCGCTGACAGCCGAGCCCGCAGCCTTGCCTGGCGGCCCAGACGGCTCTAGGGTAGAGCCCGCCGCATAGGGAGGGAAAGCGATGGCCGAGCGGGACGTGCCGATCTTCGACTACCCGGTCCTGAGTGACGATGGACGCGAAGCCCCGCGCCCTGGTGCCGAATGGACGGAGAGAGTGTGGGTGTTTGTGGACAACTGGGAGAAGGGCAATGAGCTCGGCCAGGTCACGATCAAGTATCTGAAGGGCGGCAACGGCCCTCCTCAGTTCGAAGCCACGTTCAGTCTCTCTGGCTTCGAGACCATCGTGGTGAGCGGGTCCGTCCCGGGCGGGACGCGATGGGTTGGAGTCGGCCGTGCGAAGGCCGTCGGCGGCGGACGCCCAGACAAGGACGACGTCGCCATCGAGTTCCGCAACCCGAAGCGTTGGTGAAGAAGATCGTTCGGCTTCAGCCCTATTCAGACGAGAAGTAGATGTTCTTGACCTCGGTGTACAGGTTCACGGCGTGCATGCCCATCTCGCGGCCCATACCGCTCTGCTTGTAGCCGCCGAACGGGGCCTCCGGGTGCACGCTGTGCGAGGAGTTCACCGAGATCACGCCGGTCCTCATCCCCTTCGACACCCGGATGGCACGGCCGAGGTCGCTGGTCCACACCGAGCCCGACAGCCCGTACGGCGAGTCGTTGGCGATGCGGATCGCCTCGTTCTCGTCATCGAACGGGATCACGCAGGCTACCGGGCCGAAGATCTCCTCCTGGGCCACCCGCCACGAGTTGTCCACGTCGGCCAGCACAGCCGGCCGGAGGAAGAACCCGCCGTTCGCGTCCTCGGGGATGTCGCCGCCGGTCACGAGCCGGGCGCCTTCCTCGATCCCCAGCTCGAGGTAGTCGAGGGAGGTCTGCCGCTGCTTCGCCGAGATCAGCGGGCCGATCTCGGTGGACTCGTCGAGTGGCTGGCCCACCCGCAGCTCCTCGGTGCGCTTGGCCATCCTCTCGGTGAGCTCGTCGTAGATCGGCCGCTGCACCAGGATCCGCGACCGAGCGCAGCAGTCCTGGCCGGTGTTGTCGAACACCGCGAACACCGAACGCTCCACGCACCGGTCCAGATCGGCGTCGTCGAAGATCACGCTGGCCGACTTCCCCCCGAGCTCAAGCGAGACCCGGGTGATGTCCTCGGCGCACCGGGCCATGATCCCCGAGCCCACCTCGGTGGAGCCGGTGAAGCTCACCTTCGACACGCGAGGGTCGGCGACGAGCGCCGTGCCAAGCGACGAGCCCGGCCCGGAGAGGACGGACACCGCCTCGGGCGGCACCCCCGCCTCCACCAGGATCTCGCCGAGGGCGAGCGTCGAGAGCGGCGTGGCCGAGGCCGGCTTCACCACGACCGTGTTCCCGCACGCCAGCGCCGGGGCGATCTTCCACGTGGCGATCACGGCCGGGAAGTTCCACGGCGTGATCAGCGCGCACACGCCGACCGGCTCGCGGAGGGTCACGTCGATCCCGGGGTCCTGGACCGGGATCGTCTCGCCGAAGATCTTGTTGGCGGCCCCGCCCCAGTACTCGAGCACCGTGGCCACCAGGCCGATCTCGCCGCGGGCCGCCCCGATCGGTTTCCCGCCGTTCCGGGCCTCGAGGGTGGCCAGGTCCTCCAGCCGCTCCCGCACCAGCGCGCCCGCCCGGAGCAGCACCCGGCCGCGGTCCGTGGCGGTCATCCGCGGCCAGGGGCCGGATTCGAAGGCCTCGTACGCCACCCGGACCGCCTCGCGGGCCTCCTCGGGCCCGGCCTCGGCGACCTCGGCCATCGGATCGCCGGTGGCCGGCTCGATCACCGCCGAGGCGCCGGGCCCGTCGACCCGCCGCCCACCGATCAGCAGCTGCTCGGTCACGACCTCTCCTCCCCGGGCGCCGGCATCGTACCGCCGAGCGCGGCGTCGGCGAACGCCGCCAGCGAGGGGTACGTCAGGTCGGGCTCGGCCTCGGCCGGCGGGGTCGCCCCCGAGCCGACCTTGCCGGCCCGGCGGTCGATCCACACCGTCGACAGTCCCAGGCGCTTCGCCGGCACGTGGTCGTGGAACAGGCTCTGGGCCACGTGCAGGACCCGTTCCGTTGGCAGGCCGATCTCCTCGAGCGCGACCTCGAAGTGCCGAGGGTTCGGCTTGTAGCTCCGGACCCGCTCCGCGGTGACCACCCAGTCGAACCGCACGCCGAGCCGCCGGTTCGACGCAGTGAACAGGTCCTCGTCACAGTTCGTGATCACGCCGAGGCGGTAGCGCTCCGAGAGGCGGCGGAGCGCGTCGGTCGAGTCTGCGAACGCCGGCCACTCGCCCACGCTCGTCCCGAACCGCCGGGCCGCCTCCTCGGTCAGATCGATCCCCACGTCTCGCGCGATCCCGTGAGCCGAGGTGGCCAAGATCTCGCGGTACGGCCGGTACGGCCCGCCTTCTGCTTCGGCCTCGTGGGTCGCGAACCGCTCCAGCAGCTCCTCGTCCGCGACCGGCCAGGATGCGATCCGTCGAAGCGAGGCCACCATGCCGGCCTCCCAGTCGATCAGCGTCCCGTAGCAGTCGAACGTGATGACGTCGAAGGCGGCCGGATCCACCGGCGCATGATACGGGCGGCATCGGCGGGGGCGCCTGTGGAATACTTCGGCGTCCGAGGAGGTGGCCATGGAGCTGGCGAGCCGGATGGCCCGGCTGGGCACCGAGTCCGCGTTCGAGGTCCTGACGATGGCCAGGGCGCTCGAGGCCCAGGGCCGGAAGATCATCCACCTCGAGATCGGCGAGCCCGACTTCGACACGCCCGCGCACATCACCGAGGCCGCCATGCAGGCCCTCCGCGATGGCCAGACGCACTACTGCCCCGCGCCCGGGATCCCCGAGCTCCGCGAGGCCGTCAGCGCGTTCTTCGAGCGAACGCGCGGGATCGACTTCCCGCCGGACCGCATCGTGGTGGTCCCCGGCGCCAAGCCGATCCTGTTCTTTACGATCATGGCCCTGTGCGAGGAGGGCGACGAGGTCGTCTACCCGGACCCCGGCTTCCCCATGTACGAGTCGATCACCGCGCTGACCGGGGCCACGCCGGTGCCGATCCGCCTGCGCGAGGAGAACGAGTTCCGGGTCGACCCCGGCGAGCTGGCCTCGTTGATCACCGACCGCACGAAGCTCCTGATCCTCAGCTCGCCCCACAACCCCTGCGGGAGCGCCCTGACCCGGAGCGACCTCGAGGCGATCGCCGAGGCGATCCGGGGCCGCGACATCTACGTGCTGTCCGACGAGGTGTACTGGGCGATCCGCTACGAGGGCGCCCACGAGTCGATCGCGGAGCTCGACGGGCTGGCCGACCGCACCATCCTCCTCGACGGGTGCTCGAAGAGCTTCGCCATGACCGGGTGGCGCCTCGGGTTCGCCGCGTTCCCGCCGGAGCTCGTCGAGCCGGTGACGCGGCTGGTGATCAACGCGGTGTCCTGCACCGCCACGTTCACCCAACATGCCGCGGTGGCCGCCCTCACGGGGCCGTGGGAGCCTGTCGAGGCCATGGTTCGCGAGTTCCGGACCCGACGTGACGTGATCGTGGAGGGGCTCAACCGGATCGAGGGGATCACCTGCCTGGAACCGGCCGGGGCGTTCTATGTGTTCCCGAACGTCTCTGCGCTCGGGGGCACCGGACGCGACCTGGTGACGTTCCTGCTCGAGGAGGCCGGCGTGGCCGGCCTGTGGGGGACCGCCTTCGGGCCGGCCGGCGACGGCTACCTCCGGTTCTCCTACGCGAACTCGGTCGAGAACATCGGGGCGGCGCTCGAGGCGATCGAGGCGGCCCTCCCCGGGTACCGCGGTGCCTGACGAGACCACGGCGCGGGTGCTGGTCACCCGACGGCTCCCTCCGGGTCCCATGGCCCGGGTAGCCGAGCTGTTCGACGCCGCGGTTTGGGAGGGCGAAGAAGCGATCCCCCGGGACCGCCTGCTCCGGGAGATCGCTGGAAAGGTCGCCGCGATCACGCTGCTCACTGACAAGGTCGACGACGAGCTCCTCGACGCGGCCGGCTCCGACCTCCGGATCGTGGCCAACTACGCGGTCGGCTTCGACAACATCGACGTGGACGCCTGCACTCGCCGAGGGGTGATGGCCACGAACACGCCGGAGGTGCTGACCGAGACCACCGCCGACACCGCGTGGGCGCTGATGATGGCGGCGGCACGTCGCGTGGCCGAGGGGGACCGGTTCCTGCGATCGGGCGCGCCGTGGATCTGGGGGCCGGAGATGATGCTGGGGCGGGACATCCACGGGAAGGTCCTCGGCATCGTGGGGTTCGGTCGCATCGGCCAGGCCGTGGCCCGTCGGGGGAAGGGATTCGGCATGTCGGTGCGGTACCACGACCCGTTCCGGCCGTCCTCGGAGGTCGAGCGCGAGCTGAACGCCGAGTACCGGGAGCTCGACGAGCTGCTGGCCGAGTCCGACTTCGTGAGCGTCCATGTGGCGCTCACGCCGGAGACCCGGCACCTCTTCGACCGGGAACGGCTCCGGCGGATGAAGCCGACCGCGGTGCTGGTAAACACGTCGCGCGGCCCGGTGATCGACGAGGCCGCGCTGGTCGAGGCCCTCCGCGAGGGCGACCTGTTCGCCGCCGGGCTCGACGTGTTCGAGAACGAGCCCGAGGTCCACCCGGGCCTCCTCGAGCTCGACAACGCGGTGGTCATCCCCCATCTGGGAAGCGCCACCGTGGAGACCCGGGACGCCATGGGATTCCTGGCGGTCGAGAACGTCGAGGCAGCACTGGCCGGCCGGCGTCCTCCTACCCTGCTGAACCCGGAGACCTGGACGGGGGACTGAGTGGGACGGCTGGACGGGAAGGTCGCCCTGATCACCGGCGCCGCCGGAGGCATGGGGCTGGCCGCATCTCGGCTGTTCGTCGAGGAGGGCGCCCGGGTGGTCATGACGGACGTGGCCGAGGACGCCGGACGGGGCGCAGCCGAGGAGCTCGGCGAGGCCGCCGCGTTCGTCCGAGCCGACGTGTCGAGCGCCGCCGACGCCGAGTCCATGGTTCGGTTCGTCGTGGAGACCTTCGGGGGCCTCCACGTGCTCTACAACAACGCCGGCGTGGTCCTGCCGAACGACGTCGGGGTGGTCGAGACCGACGAGGAGACGTGGGACCGAACCATGGGCATCAACCTCAAGGGCGTGTGGCTCGGCTGCAAGTTCGGGATCCCGGCGATCATCGACTCGGGCGGCGGCTCGATCATCAACGTGGCCTCGTTCGTGGCGCTGATGGGGGCGGCCACCGCGCAGATCGCCTACACGGCCACCAAGGGGGGCGTGCTGTCGATGACCCGGGAGATCGCGGTCGAGTACGCCCGTCGCGGCGTTCGCGCCAACGCCCTGTGCCCGGGCCCGATCGAGACCCCCCTGCTCCTCCAGCTCTTCGCCGACGAGGCCGCCAAGCAGCGCCGGCTGGTCCACGTCCCCATGGGGCGGCTCGGTCAGGCCGAGGAGGTGGTCCGAGCGGCCCTGTGGCTGGCTTCGGACGAGTCGTCGTTCATGACCGGCGCGGCCATGGTCGTCGACGGCGGCATCACCTCGGCGTACGTCACACCGGAGTAAGCAATGCCGACTGCGGGTACGAAGGGGTCCGTGGATCTGTTGCTTGCCGTCGGCGTGCCGATCCGATGGGCTCGCGGCGGCCCCATCGACGTCGTGCCGCTGCTGGCGGTGGTGGCCGCGGTGCTCGTCACGCGGTTCGTGATCGGAGCACGGCTCACGCCGGTGTCGTTCATCCTGGCCGCCACGTGCGGTTCGGCGTGGGCCCTGGCCATCACGATCTGGGGGATCGAGCTCCCCACGCTCGCGGCGGTCCTGACCACGGCGGTGCTGACGGTCTCGGTCGAGCGAGCCCGCGCGGCCTGAGCCAGCCCGCGGCTACGCTCGCTCGAACACCGGCTTCAGCGCCGCGTAGACCTCGCGGTAGCGCCGGTAGGCCTCCTCGTACGCGGCGTGCGCCTCCGGGTCCGGCTCGTGGCCCTCGGGCCGGTACGACACGAACGCCGCCGTGGCTTCGGCCACGCTGCCGTGCAGGCCGGCGGCCACCGCGGCCAGGATCGCCGCCCCGGTCGCGGTCGTCTCCACCGAGGTCGGGACCCGGATCGGCAGCCCCGTCACGTCGGCCTTGATCTGCCGCCACAGCGCCCCCTTGGCCCCGCCCCCGACGATGGTCAGGCGGCGGACGTCGAGGCCCGCCCCGACCATGGCCTCGAGGATGTCGCGCAGGGCGAAGGCGCTGCCCTCGAGCACCGCTCGGGTCATATGGGCCCGACCGTGCGCCAGCGTCAGCCCGTAGAAGACTCCCCTGGCGGCTCCGTTCCACTCCGGGGCCATCGCTCCCTGCATGCACGGGAGGAACACCACGCCGTCCGACCCGGGGGCGATCCCCGTCGCCTCCCCGGCAAGCAGGTCGTAGGCGTCCCCCCGACCTTCCCGCTCCGCCGCCACCTCGAGCGGTCCGAACTGATCCCGCCACCATCGGAGGTTCCCGCCGGAGACGAACCCGGGGTTCTCCAGGAGCCACCCATCGGGATCGGCGTGGGGGTGGCACTCCACCAGCATCGAGGGGTCCTCTCGCGGCGCGTCGCTGGCTGCGCACACCGGTTCGGCGGTGCCGACCACGTCGCATACCTCGCCGGGCTCGAACACCCCGGCCCCCAGGGTCGCGGCCATCTCGTCGCCGCATCCGACCGCGACGACGGTCTCGGGGGCCAGCCCGGTCTCCTCGGCGAAGGCCGGAAGGATCCGCCCGACGGCCCGCGTCGCCGGCGCGAGCTCGGGGAGCCGGTCCGCGTCGATCCCCGTAAGGTCGAGGAGCCGATCGGACCAGCGCCGGGTTCGAGGATCGAGGAGCGCCAGCGACGACGCGTTGGAGTAGTCGACCACCGAGGCGCCGGCCACCTCGCGCAGGACGAACGTCCCGGGCGGCATGAACATGGCCGCCTCGGAGAACACCTCGGGCTCCTCGTCGCGCACCCACAGGGCCTTGAACACTGCGTGCGAGGAGTCCAGGTTCGTGCCGGAGAGCCGGTAGAACTCGTCCGGCGGGATCCGCTCCGAGAGCGCCGCGGCCTGGGCTTCGGCTCGGCGGTCCATCCAGATCATGGCCGGACGGAGCGGCCGGCCCTTCGAGTCGCACAGCACCATCCCGTCGAGCTGGCTCCCGAACGAGATGCCGGCGATCGTCGAGGCGTCCTCGGCCTCTTCAACGAGTCCGGCCACGGCCGCGGCCACGGCCTTGGGCCAGCGCGTCGGGTCCTGCTCGGCCCAGCCGGGGTGCGGGAACGACAGGTCGTGGTCCTCGTACCGCGACGCCACCAGCGTGCCATCCTCCCGATACAGGGCGGCGTTGGTTCCCTGGCTGCCGACGTCGCAGCCGATCACGTACCGACTCACGGCACGATCACCATCTTCAGCCCCGATCCCGACCGGATCGTGGCGAACGCCTCGGCGATCCGGTCCAGCGGGAACCGGTGGGTCACGATGGGCGCGAGGTCCTCCCGGCGCCGGCTCAGATAGCCCATGGTGACCCGGTACTGTCGGTGGGTGGCGCCATAGGCGCCCAGTACGGCGAGCTCCTTGTAGTGGAGCTGATTCATGTCGAGAGGGCTCACCGAATCGTGCTTCGGCAGCCCCGCAAAGTAGACGACCCTGGCCCGCTTGGCGGCCATCTCCAGCGCATCCTGCTGAGCCTGCTTGGACGGGGCGGCCACGATCACACGCTCCGCGCCCGCGCCGCCGGTCCGCGACAGGACGGGGTCCGCGCCGTCACCCGCCATCCAGGCGTCATCGACGAACCGGCCCACGGCCTCGAGGGCCAGGTCGAGGCGGTCGCGGCTGACATCGGTGAGATACACGCGCGCCGCGCCCCGATCGCGGGCCAGCAGGGTCTGCCAGCACCCGATCGGCCCGGCGCCCAGGATCACCACCGTGTCGCCGAGCCGGATGTCGGCCACCTCGATGCCGTTCAGGGCGCAGGCGAACGGGTCGGCCACCGTGGCCAGGTCGGACGGAAGATCGTCCGGGAGCGGGATCAGGTTCTTCGTGGAGATCGGCGGCACCGGCGCCAGCTCGGCGTAGGCGCCGGGGTACGGCGCGTACCCGTAGAGCTCGTGGCGCTCGCACAGGTTCTGGAACCCCTCGAGGCACCACCGGCACTCGCCGCAGGTGAGGATGGAGCCCAGGAACACCCGGCCGCCCTTGGTCACGCCGGGCGGCAGGTCGGCCTCGGGGCCGACTTCGACCAGAACGCCGACCGGCTCGTGCCCGAGCAGCCACGGCGCGGGGGCTCGGGGATCGCCGTTGAAGAACGTCCTTGCGTCGGTGCCACAGACCCCACAGGCCTCCACCCGCAGCACCGCGCCGGCGGGGTGGAGTGAGGGTTCGGCCACGTCCTCGATCTTCACCACCTCGACGTCGTGCATCAGCGCGGCCCTCACGACGCCAGCTCCTCCTGCAGGGCGTGGTAGGCCTTCTGGGCCGGCCACCGCTCGCGAAGCACCCGGGACAGGGCTCGGGTGATCGCCTGGGGCGATCGGTGCATGAAGATGTTCCGGCCGACCGAGCAGCCGATCGCGCCGACCTCGACGGCCGCCTCCATGCGGTTGAGGAGCTCTTGGTCGTCCACACGCGTCCCCCCCGCAAGCACCACAGGGATCCCCGAGGTGGCCTCCACCAGGCGGCCGAGCTGCTCGCCGTCGCCCGGCCAGTTCGTCTTCACCACGTCCGCGCCGAGCTCGGCGCACAGCCGCACGTTGCGACGGAGGTACTCGAAGCCGTAGGCGTCGGCCAGCGCCTCGACAGTGGCATACGTCGTGGGGAACTCCGCCTCGGCGATGAACGGCATGCCCAGCCGGTCGCACTCCCCCCCGACCCGGGCCAGCGTCTTGATCATGTCGGCCTCGGACTCACCCGAAAGCGCCACGAAGAGCACCACGGCGTCGGCGCCGAGCCGGAGGGCCTCCTCGACCTCGGCGATCGCCACCACGCTGGGGCGGTCCTCGCCCGCGTTCGCCGAGGCCGACAGGAGCATGGCCAGCGCCGTCTCCCGCGAGAAAGCCGGCTCGGCCCGGCGGATCATCCCCTTGCTCATCATGATGACGTTGGCCCCCCCGGCCACCGTCTCTGCTGTACGGGCCTCGATGTCCGCCAGCGGCTCCAGGAACGTCGGCGAGGTCATCCCGTGATCGAGCGCGCAGATGATGGACACCCCGAACGGATCGATCACTCGCTTCATCCGCATCCGCTTCCCTACGCTCACGTCGGCTCCTTCGTGCTCGGGCCGGGACCGCGACGGACCACCACGATCTCGAACGCGTCGGCCAGGTGGTGCTCGTGCGACAGCAGGACCGGCCGTCCCTCCAGGTCGAAGTCCACCTGTCGGAGATACAGGAGGAGGGCCCCGGCGGGGACCCGGAGCCGGGCGGCAAGCTTCTCGTCCGCGTTGGCCGGACGGATCGAGGCCACGCCCTGGCGCACCACCACGCCGAGGGCACGCCCCAGCACGTCGTAGACGGACCCCTCACCGACCTCGTTCAGCAGCTCCGGCCGGTCGCCCAGGCGCTCCTCGGGAATCACGTCGACCGAGAGCACCACCGGCTGCCCGTCGGCCGTCCGAACCCGCTCCAGGCAGCGCAGCGGCGAACCCACCGGAACGGCCAGGAGCCTGGCCTCGTCGGTGGTGGCCTCCACCCGGAAGGTCCTCGACTGCCCCGTGCCCGGCCGCATGCCCATGGAGCGGATCAGCTCGGTGACGCCGAAGTTCACGTCGAGGTTGTTCTTCATGCGGAGGCGATGGGTCACGAAGGTCCCCGAGCCCTGCACCCGATTGACGAACCCGTCCTCCTCGAGCGACCGGAGGGCATCGCGGAGCGTGGCCCGGCTCACCCCCATGGAGGCCGCCAGGGTCGGCTCCGACGGAAGACGGTCGCTCGGACGCCACTCTCCGGCCTCGATCCGCTGGACCAGGGCCTCCCGGAGGGCGGTCCTGACGCTCTTCGTCGCTCCGCGGGGCATTTGTCTGACAACATACGGCGCCGGGGGGCCGCCGGCAATTTGACAGCCGCGAACGACCCTGCCTACGATTCCAGCGCCCGAGCATTGGTCAGACAAATCGGGCGAATAGGAGAGCCCGCGACGGCCGACGAGGAGGGGAGCGTGGGCGCGGAGGAGCAGCGCAGGGTCGGTTCGGTTACCTACCGCGAGGTGGGTGAGGAGTACTTCCAGAAGCGCGGGCTGAAACGGCACGCGGCGTTCTGGGGTCTGTGGTCGCTCGGGGTCGGCGCGGTCATCTCCGGCGACTACTACGGCTGGAACCTCGGGCTCGCCGAGGGCGGGTTCGGCGGTCTGCTGATCGCCACCGTCGTGGTGGCGATCATGTACTACGGCCTGTGCTTCAGCATCGCCGAGATGTCACCGGCCCTCCCCCACACCGGGGGGGCGTATTCCTTCGCCCGGTCGGCCATGGGTCCCTGGGGAGGATTCATCACCGGCCTTGCGGAGAACATGGAGTACGTCATCACCCCCGCGGTGGTGGTCGGCGCCATCGGCGCCCTGATGCAGGTGATCGTGCAGGGGCTGTTCGACGTCGTCGGGAACCCGTGGTGGAACAGCCAGCCGTTCTGGTGGGCCGTGTTCTACGTGATCTTCGTGGGGATCAACATCCTCGGGATCGCGGCCACGATGAGGTTCACCGTGGTCATCAACGCCCTGGCCCTAGGCATCCTGGCGTTCTTCTACATCTCGGTCCTCGTGTCGGGCGAGTTCAACATGGATCTGTGGTTCAACATCGAGCCTGAGACGGGCCGCTCCGACTTCCTGCCGTTTGGGATCGCCGGCATCTTCCCAGCCCTCCCGTTCGCCATCTGGTGGTACCTGGCGATCGAGGAGCTCCCGCTGGCGGCCGAGGAATCGCACGAGCCCAGGCGGGACGTGGCTCGGGCCACGATCTGGGGCATGACCACGCTCCTCGTAGCCAGCATCTTGACGTTCACCCTGAACACGGGCGTGGATGGCGGGGCCAAAGTGGTCGGGTTCTCCGCCACGCCGCTGTTCGAGGGCTTCAAGGGCGTCTTCGGCGAGGGGACGGCCGCCGAGCTGCTGGCCTTGATCGGCGTCACGGGTTTGGTGGCCAGCTTCTTCACGATCATCTACGCGTACGGCCGGAACACGTTCTCGCTTTCACGAGCCGGCTACTTCCCGAAGTGGCTATCGGTCACCCACGGGACGCGGAAGAGCCCCCACGTGGCCCTGATCGCCGGGGCCGTGGTCGGGTACATCCTGGCGTACGTGATCTACTGGTTCGGCCAGCGCGAGGGAGAGACCGCCGCCTCGGTCGTCGGCGCACTCCTGTACATGGCGGTATTCGGGGCGGTCATCTCCTACTTCATGCAGTGCTTGGCCTTCATCATGCTCCGGCGGAGGCTGCCGAACATCGAGCGGCCGTACCGGAGCCCCGTGGGAGAGTGGGGGGCAGGGATCGCCGCGGTCATCGCGCTGGTATGCCTGGTGTCCCTGTACCTGAACGAGGCGTACCGACCGGGTGTGGTCGGCACGCTGATCTATTTCCTGGTGGGGGTCCTGTATTTCGCCGTCTTCGGCCGGCATCGCCTGGTCCTGTCGCCAGAGGAGGAGTTCGCCCTGACCAAGGGCGAACAGGGGATCCCCGAGTACGCGGGCTACCGGGCCTCACGGCAGGAGCAGGAGGCGATC
>CALAEC010000238.1 GCA_937890785.1 uncultured Actinomycetes bacterium | reverse complement strand
GTGCCCCCGGGAGGATTCGAACCTCCGACACCCGGTTTAGGAAACCGGTGCTCTATCCCCTGAGCTACGGGGGCGGGGATGGGAAGGGCGTGGTCGGCTCCCGGCCAGTGTAGCAACGGCCCCGGCGTACCCGCGGCGTTCACCCGCGCACCACCGAACGTTCACCGGCGAACGCTTGTTGAGGGGCCGGACGGCACCTATCGTGCCTGCGGAGTCGACCGAAGGGGGGGCCATGACCGTCGTTCCCGCAGCGCTCCGCCGTCCGTCCTCGTTTCTGGACTTCGACCCGATGTCTCTGGCCCGGGCCCGGTGGCAGTCCGGGACGACGATCTCGGTGTGCCTGCCCGCTCGGAACGAAGCCGCGACCATCGGCGCGATCGTTCGGGCAATCCGTCGCGACCTCGTCGAGACCTCCGGACTGGTCGACGAGGTCGTGGTGATGGACGACGGCTCGACCGACTACACCGCCGACAAGGCGGCCGCGGCCGGTGCACGCGTCGAGTCAGTGGCCGCGGTGCTTCCCGAGCTCCCGCCCGGGTCGGGCAAGGGCAACGTCATGTGGAGGTCGCTGTGGGCGACGCGCGGTGACCTGATCTGCTGGGTCGACGCCGACGTCCGAGGCTTCGATCCGCGGCTCGTGGTGGGCATGATCGGCCCGCTGCTGTCGAACGAGGACGTCGATCTCGTGAAAGGCTTCTTCCGGCGTCCGGCCGAAGGCCTTCCGCACGGGGGCGGCCGCGTCACCGAGCTCGTGGCCCGGCCGCTCATCTCGATGCTTTTCCCCGGCCTCGCCGAGATCGTTCAGCCGTTGGCCGGGTTCACCGCGGGCCGCCGCGCCGTCCTCGAGGCGGTCCCATTCTTCGAGGGCTGGGGCGTCGAGTTCGGGCTGCTGGTCGACGTGGCGGAGCGGGTCGGCCTCGATCGGCTGGCCCAGGTCGACCTCGGCTCGATCGAGCACGACCGGGGGACGCTCCGGAAGCTGGCGCCGCAGGCCATGGCCGTGCTGGCGGTGGCGCTCCGGCGGGCCGGACTGGACCACTCCACCGATCCGATCTGCCACCTCCTGGCGTTCGACGAGGGGCACGTCCCGGACCTGCAAGAGGTTTCCGTGGCGGAGCGGCCACCGATCAACTCGGTCGCCGAGTATCGCGCTCGCGCCGCGGCCGCGATGACGGCCTGACCGGCCTCCTCGGCACGGCGCCAATAGACTTCGAGGGATGCAGGCTGTTCGGTCGATGCGTGCCGCCCGCAGGAGCACGGTGGCCATGCTGGTGACATCGGCGCTCGTCGGGCTGGTGGCCTCCGTCCCGGGATCGCCGTTCACGCCGCCGTTGTTCCCCGGGGCGCGAGCACCGGCCGTCCTGGCGGGAGCGGCGGATCTGCTCGGTCTCGGAACGTTGTCGCGGGATGGGCTAGCCGTGGTCGGGGCCGCGGCCATCTTCGCGGCCGCGGCAGCCTTCCTCCTCGCGTTGGGCGCCGCATGGCGCGGAGATCTCACGGTTCGGCATGTGATCGTGGTCGGGATCCTCCTCCACCTGCTGGCGGTGGCGATCCCGCTGTTCCTCTCTCGAGACGTGTACAGCTACGCGATCTACGGCCGCATGGTGTCGGAGCACGGCGCGAACCCCTACACGGTGATCCCGGCCGCGTTCTCCGCGGACCCCGTGTACCCCCTGGTCTCCGTCGACTGGATCGACTCGCGCTCGGTGTACGGACCGGCGTTCACCGCGATCGGGGCCGGGGTCACCAGCGTCTTCTCGACGCCGGCGAGCACGGTCTTCGGTTTCAAGGCGCTGGCCGCGGTGGCCTCGGTGCTGGCGATGGTCCTGACGGTGGCCGCGGCCCGGCGAGCCGCGCCGGAGCGGGCCGCGTTCGCCGGCGTCCTGGTCGGTTGGAGCCCGGTCATCGTGTTCCACGGGGTGGCCGGCGGGCACAACGACGCCCTGGTGGGCCTGGCGGTGGCCGGCGCCGTGCTCCTGGTGCTCCTTCGGCGCGAGCTGCTGGTCACCGCCGCGCTCACCGTGGGAACCCTGGTCAAGGTCTCCGCCGCGGTGCCGCTGCTGGTCGCGGTAGTGGGGTTCGCGCTGCGACGACCCGACGGGCGTCGGTTGCGCCAGCTCGCCGCGCACGTCGGCGTCGGTGTCCTGGTGGCGCTGCCCTTCGTGCTTCCGTTCATGCAGTCCGAAGACCCCACGCTGGGGACGATGGAGTTGACCACCCGCCAGGGATGGCTGGCGCCGTCCCGGTTCGTCCTGGTCACCCTGCGCGGGGCGGCGAACGCGATCGCCGGCGACGTCGCCGGCGACGTGGTGTCGCTGATCGTGCGGGTGGCGTTCCCGTTGGCGTTCGTCTGGGTGCTGGTGATGCTCCTGCGCCATCTGGCGAAGAACCGGGAGCGGCTCGATGCCGTGGTGATCCTGGGAGCGATGGCGTGGGCCAGCCTCATCTCGCTGCTGGTGTCCCCGGTCCTGCTGCCCTGGTACCTCGCCTGGCTGATCCCGCTGGCCTGGATCCTTCCCCGGACCGCCCGGGGCGGTGCAGTGCTGATCTCGGTGGCGCTTGCGATCACCGAGCTGGTGGCCGAGCCCAGCCGGGCGCCGAGGGTGTGGGAGGCCATGGTGTTCGGGCTGCACTGGGTGGCCACGCCGATCGTCCTGCTGGTGTTGATCCGCCTCCTGCTGGACCTCCGCCGGCGGACGTCGCTCCCGCCGGCCGGTGGCTTCGACGACCCCCTGGTGGCGGAGGACCCGCCGCGCCCCGGCGCCGGCTCAGGCGGGGACGAGCCCACCCTGGTGGCGGCGCCTGCCGGACCGGGCGGCGGCCACGTGGCCGGCCACGCCGATCGCGACCACGAGGGCGAGCGAGCCACCCGCGCCGGGACGAAGGCCGAACCGGTCGCCGGCGAACGCACCGAGGATCGCCACGGCGACGCCCACTGAGGGCGCCGCGCTCAGCACCGCGATCGGCGCGGACCCGGGGAGTGCCCACCGTGACCACCCAGCGCCAAGCGCCGCCAGGACCAGCACAGCCGCGGCGGACCAGCCGACCAGCGCCCACCGCCCCACACCTTCGGCGGGTGGAGGCAGGGTGGCCGTCGAGCCCGGGCCTGCCAGGATCACCACGCCGGGTGCCACCTCCTCCCCGAGGGCCAGGGCTCGTTCGTATCCCTTGACATTGAACGGCTCCAGCACGAGAACGGTGGCCCGGTCGACCAGTGGACGCGCTTCCTCGAGATAGAGCGCCGAGGCGGCGTCATGCTCGGGGTCGCCGGAACGCGTGGGGCGTCCGGCCAGGAAGTCGTCCGGGGAACCGACTGCCAGCCGCATCTCGTCGATCCGCTCGGCGGGCATCCCCATGCGGACCACGTTGCCGGCCCGCGTGACGTGATACGCGGCGGCCGGCTCGGCCGTGTCGACCAGCACCACCAGCGGCGTGTCCGCCGGCGAGGACGACACGGCCCGTCCCGCCGCGGCGACCTGGGCCAGCTCCTGCCCGGTCACGGCCGGCGACTGACGGAACCACCCGACCATCGAGGCGACCATGACCGCGCCCGTGACCAGGACGGCGGCCATGGCGGCGGCGCGGCCCCGCCGGGCCAGCACGGCGACACCCATGGCGGCAACGAGCGGAAGGAAGAAGGCGAACTGGAGGATGCGGTTCGGCGGTCCCCATCCGGTGACGGCCAGGACGACGATCCCGATGGCGGTGACCGCCCCCCAGGTCCAGCACACGGCCACCAGGTACCGACCGCCCGGGCCGTGGGGTTCTGGTTCGTCCGCGGCGGCCACGCCGAGGCCGAGGCCCACGGCGACCGGGACGATGGCCCGTCCCAGGTCGCCGAAGAGCCGCTCGCGGTACCGGTCGAGCAGGAAGGCTCGAAGCCCGGCCCGGCGGAAGAACCCGTCCTGCGAAGTGTCGCCGGGGATCGACCCACCTGTCAGCAGCGCGGATCCAAGGAGCCACCCACCGGCGCCGCCCGCGGCGGCCAGCGCCATCCGGACGGCCGCGGTGTCCACCAGCCGTCGGCCGCCGCGGAAGGCACGTGTCGCGCCTCGGACGTGGAGGAGGATGACCCCGCCGACGATGACCAGCCCGATCGCCAGGAACACGCGATGGGCCAGTCCGGCCCCCGCGAGGAGCGCCGCCGCGGCGAGCACCGCCCGCCAGGACCGTTCGACCACGGCCAGGGCCGCCAGGCCAGACAGGAACAGCGCGACCATCGTCACGTTGGCCAGCCATCCCCCGGCGAGGTAGGCGGTGAACGACCCCGTGAGGAGCACCGCCGCCACGATGCCGAACCGTCCCGATGCCTCGGTCGTCGAGACCAGCGCGCCGGCGGCCAGCCCGCACACGGCGGCGAGGACCGGGCCGAGGATGGTCACGGCGCCGACCGCGCCGGTCCGAAGCGCTCCGGAGAGCGTCAGCGTCAGCGCGGGGACGCCCGGACCGGCGCCGGGCCCGTCACGCAGCCCGACCTCACCCATCCACCGGGCCAGCCAGGAGTACACGGGCCCGTCGGGACCGATCGGGAAGCGGTACCCGGAGAGCATCGGGTGGACGAGGTACACGGCCAACACGATCGCCGCGGCTCCACCGAGGAGCCCGGCAGGCCGCAGCCATCCCCCGCCCCCACGAGGCACGACCGAACCGTACAGGTCCGGGTGCTAGCATGCGGCCGCGTGCTCGACGAGGCCGTGGTCCACGACGTCCTCCGAACGGCGCTCCGCTCCGGCGGGCGGTTCGCCGAGGTGTTCGCCGAAGAGCGCCGCTCCACGTCGATCCGGCTCGACGACCGGCGGATCGAGGAGCTCACCGAGGGAACGGACCGCGGCGCCGGGATCAGGGTGATCGCCGGCGAGACCGCCTCCTACGCGTACTCGAACCGGCTCGACCCGGAGGCGCTCCACGAAGCGGCCGAGGCCGCGGCAGCGGCGGCCCACGGCGCCGGCTCGATCGAGGTGGTGGATCTCCGGCGCGGCCCGATCGCCGTGTCGGTGCCCACCGAGGAGCCGATGGCTGAGGTTCCGCGCGAGCGAAAGGTCGAGTGGCTCCGCCAGGCGGAGGAGGCGGCGCGTTCCTTCTCCGGCGAGGTGCGGCAGGTGGTGGTGGGGTACGGCGACTCCGTGCAGCGGCTGCTGGTCGCGAACTCCACCGGGACGTGGACCGAAGAGGAGCGCCACCGGGTCCGGCTGATCGCACAAGTGGTGGCCTCGCGTGATGGCGTGGTGCAGACCGGGTTCGAGGGACCGGCCGCCCTCGGCGGAGCCGAGGTCCTCGATGCGCATCCGCCGGGCGAGACCGGGGCCGAGGCCGCCCGGATGGCGGTGACGATGCTCGGTGGCGTGCCGGCCCCGGCCGGCGAGATGCCGGTCGTCGTCGGTCCGGCCGGGGGCGGGGTCCTGTTCCACGAGGCGTGCGGGCACGGCCTCGAAGCGGACACCGTCGGCAAGGAGGCGTCGGTCTATCGGGGCCGGCTCGGCGAACGGCTGGCGTCCGCGGTGGTCACCGGCGTGGACGACGCCTCGGTCCCCGGAGCGTGGGGATCGTTCGCGGTCGACGACGAGGGAACCGGAGCGGAGCGGACCGTGCTGTTCGAGGACGGCGTGCTCGTGGGGATGCTATACGACCGCTTCTGGGCGGAGAGGAACGCCGCCTCGCTCACGTCGAACGGAAGGCGGCAGTCCTATGCCCACCTTCCGATCCCGCGGATGACCAACACCTCGATCCTGCCAGGGTCCTCGAACCCGGACGAGATCGTGGCGGATACAAGGCGGGGGCTATACGCGAAGCACCTCGGCGGAGGACAGGTCAACCCGGCCACCGGCGACTTCGTGTTCGGCGTGTCCGAGGCGTACCTCATCGAGAACGGCGCCATCACCACGCCGGTACGAGGCGCCAACCTGATCGGCAACGGGATCGACATCCTGGCGGCGGTGGACTCGGTCGCGAATGACTTCGACGCCCGGCCGGGGACCTGCGGCAAGGACGGCCAGGGCGTGCCCGTGACGACCGGCAGCCCCACCCTGCGGGTTGCCCGGATGACCGTGGGAGGGATCGGTGGCTGACCTCGGTGACCTCTGTCGTGCCGCGCTGGCCGGCGTCGGGGACGGCGAGGAGGGCGAAGCGTACGCGCTGGAGAGCGTCAGGACGGAGGTGAAGGCCCGGGGGGCCGAGGTCGAGGCGCTGACCTCGGCCGCTTCTCGAGGTGTAGGGGTTCGGGTGATCGCCGGTGGCCGGATGGGCTATGCCTGGGCCGCGGACCCCTCACCCGACGAGGCGGCGGCGCTGATGGCCGCGGCCCGGGACGCCGCGTCCCACGCCACCCCCGACGAGGCACACGCCCTTCCCGAGCCTGCGGCCGCCGAGGAGCTCCCCGACCTGTTCCGCGAGGCGGTCCCCGCGGTCGAGCCCGCCCGCAAGGTGGAGCTGGCGCTCGACCTGGAGCGGGCCACGGTCTCCGCTGCGCCGGACGTTCCCCGGGTCGAGGAGGTGATCTACGGTGACGCCGTGTCGCGGGTGGCGCTGGCGTCGACCGCCGGGCTCGCGGCAGAGTACCGGCGCACCGACTGCTGGTGCGTGGCCCTGGCCATCGCCGAGCGGGACGGCGACACGCAGACGGGGTTCTCGTTCGCGGTGGCGCGTGAGCCGGCCGACCTGGACCACGAGGCCGTGGGCCGCGAGGCCGCCGAGCGGGGGGCCCGACTCCTCGGCGCGGTGAAGCCGGCCACGGAGCGGCTCCCCGTGGTCCTGGACCCATGGGCCGCCGCCGCGTTCCTCGGCGTCCTGGCATCCGGGCTGTCCGCCGAGGAGGTCCAGAAGGGACGGTCGCTCCTTGCGGGGAAGGTCGGCGAGCGGGTGGCGTCGGGGATCCTGACGCTGGTCGACGACGGCCGCCTCCCCGACGGCCCCGCGTCGGCGCCGTTCGACGACGAGGGCGTCCCGACCTCGCGGACCCTGCTGATCGAAGGCGGCGTCCTTCGCGGATACCTGCACAACACCGTCACCGCCCGACGCGACGGCACCGTCTCCACCGGCAACGCCGCCCGTCCCTCCTACCGAGGTGTCCCCGGCGTGTCGACCTCGAACCTCGTGGTCGCGCCCGGGAGCGAGGGTCCCCAGGCCCTCCTGGCCTCGGCCGGCCGGGCCGTGTACGTGCAGGAGGTCAAGGGCGTGCACTCGGGCGCCAACCCGGTCAGCGGGGAGTTCTCCGTCGGTGCCGCGGGGCTCAGGGTCGAGGGTGGGGCGCTCGGCGAGCCGCTCCGAGAGATGACGATCGCCAGCACGCTCCCGGAGGTGCTCGGGAGCGTGCAGACGATCGGTTCCGACCTCCGGTTCGCCGCGGGAGGCATCGGCACACCCACGATCCTCGTCGGCGAGATGACCGTGGCCGGCCGCTGAGCACCGGCCATGCCCGCCCAGCTGTTCGGCACCGCCCGCTAGCGGACGGCGACGACCGCGAGCGCGACCACGGCCAGCGCCACGCAGTACGCCGCGAACGGCAGCATCGTCCTGGTCCGGAGGTAGCGGAGCAGGAAGGCGATGGCGGCGAAGCCAAACACGGCGGCCACGGCGGCGCCCGCGATCGTGGGTCCCCAGTCGGTGCCGGGCGGGACGTCGGGCACGGCCACGAGGGCGGCACCCAGGATCGCCGGGATGCTCAGCAGGAACGAGAACCGGGCGGCCGCCTCACGTGTCAGGCCCGAGTACAGGCCGGCGGAGATCGTGGCCCCCGAGCGGGAGATCCCCGGCGCGATGGCCAGCGCCTGGAACAGGCCGATGACCACGGCGTCCCGCCAGCCGACCCCGGCCATATCCCGCCGCCGTTCCGGCGGACGACGCCGGTTGACGGCTTCGGCCGACACGATCAGCGCGGCCGTCCCCAGCAGCAGTGCCGCAGTGACCGCCGGGCGTTCGAAGAGGTCCTCGACGAACCCCTCCAGGAAGAACCCGACCGCCGCGGCCGGCACCGTTCCCGCCGCGAGCAGCAGCACGAGCCGTCCCTGGAGGCGATCGCCCTCGTTCCCGCGGCCCACGGCCGCTCGGGTCGCCCCGGCCAGCATCCGCAGCAGGTCCGGGGCGAAGTACACGAGCAGGGCCACGAGGGTGCCCAAGTGGATGGCAACGTCGAAGGCCAGGCTGGGGATCCGCCACCGAAGCAGGAACGGCAGCAGCACCAGGTGGGCCGACGACGATACCGGCACGAACTCGGTGAGCCCCTGGGCCGCGCCGAGCACGATCGCCTGGAGCATGCGGGGGAGTGTAGCCGCGGCGAGGCGGCGCCCTCCGGGTCACGCCTCACCCGCCGGGGCGATCGCCAGCGAGATCTCCGCGAACGCGGTGGCATGCGCCAGTCGTTCGGCGGCCTCCGGACCGACCAGAAGCACCACGCTCGAGCCCGCGTCGAGGCCCTGGCCGCCGCCGTCGAGCACCAGGAGGACCTCCGCCCCGACCGTCACGGTTTCCGTGTACGGCTGCCCGGTCGGGTACGTGGCCAGGACGTCCACCCGGTCGCCCGGGGCCAGCGTGCCGCGCGGGACCGCGACGGGGACCGGGAGCGCCCGGAAGCCCTCGGGGACGAGTGCGGCCACCGGGCCGCCGGATCGTGCCAGCCGGGCCGCGGTCAGCGCCTCGCCGGCCGTGACATCGGCGACCAGGACTCGGCCGGCCGCCTCCTCGGTCCGGGACAGCGCCCCCGGCGGACGGAACCGCGCCGGCACCGAGCGGACCTCGAGCATGGACCGATCGACGACGGCACCTCGGCGGAGGTCGGTCCTGGGGACCACGATGGGGCCGTCGGGACCGCCCATGCCGGCCCGGGCCTCGACCCGGGCGAGATAGTCGCGAAGCCCCACGGTGGCCAGGGCCGCCAGCCCGATCGACAGCACCAGCAGGACCCGCGAGGAGCGGGGGCGGACCCGGCGCATGCTCGCCTCCCTTCCGGGGGGAGGACGCTCAGGGGGGAGTCGCTCCGGACCCTAACAGGGCCCGGTGACACGGACCGTCAGGTGACCTCGAACCGGGCGCCCTCCAGAGCGGTGGCGCACGGGCACGTCCGCTCGACCGGCAGCGCGGGGATCACTCGGAACAGCAGGTCCCGCAGCTTCGCCATATTCTCGTTGAACACCTGGATCACCCGCTCGTGGGAGACCGGCTCGACCTCCTCGCCCTCCACCCCGACGTCGTAGTCCGTGATCAGCGACACGTTCAGGTAGCACATCTCGAGCTCCCGGGCCAGGACAGACTCGGGGTACTGGGTCATGTTGATGACCTCCCACCCCTGCCGCCGGAAGAAGTCCGACTCCGCCTTGGTGGAGAACCGCGGGCCCTGCACCACGACCACGGTCCCGCGATCGTGGAGGTCGATGCCGAGGTCCCGCCCCCGGGCGATGGCCACCTCGCGCATCGTGGGGCAATAGGGATCGGCGAAGCCGATGTGCGTGGTGTCCGGTCCGTCGTAGAACGTGTCCCCTCGCCCCCACGTGCGCTCGACGAGCTGGTCGCAGATCACGAAGTGGCCCGGCCTCACCTGGGGCTGGAGGGAGCCGGCGGCACAGGGGCCGACGATCCGCTCCACCCCGAGCTCCTTCATCGCCCAGACGTTGGCGCGGTAGGGAACGTCGTGCGGCGGATGCTGGTGCTTGAGCCCGTGTCGGGCCAGGAACGCCACCCGGCGTCCCTCGACATCGCCGACCATCAGCGGCGCGGAGGGAGCGCCGTAGGGGGTGTCGACCTCGACCTCCTCGACGTCGTCGAGGAAGGAGTAGAAGCCGGAGCCCCCGAAGACCCCGACCTCGGCCGTGCTCACGCTGAGGTCTCCGGCGCCGAGGCCGCCTTTCGCTCCTCCTTCTTCTTCTCGCTTCCCGCGCCGTCGCTGCCGCCGTCACTCGTGGCCTTCGACCCGGACTTCGGGCGGGAATCGGTCGCGTAGAACCCCGAACCCTTGAACACGATCCCGGCGGGGTGGAACACCTTGCGGAGCGTGCCGCCGCACCGTTCGCATACGGTCAGCGGCTCGTCGTCGAGGCGTTGGATCACCTCGACGTGATTGCCGCATTCGGTGCACGCGTATTCGTACGTCGGCATCTCGCTCCTATTGTACGGGCCGGCAGTCGATCGCCCCCCCCTCGGTCACCACGATGTCGACCCGGCGATCGCTCGGCCCGGCCGGGACCTCGTCGACGAGCTGGGCGGCGAAGGCGATGCCGATCCGAACCGCGTCCGCCCCCAGCCGGTCGAGATAGCGGTCGTAGTGTCCGCCGCCGTACCCCAGCCGCCGTCCCCGCCGATCGAACGCCAGCCCCGGCGTGACCACCACGTCGACCTCGGCCGGATCGACCGGGACGCGCCGGGCCGGCTCCCTTGGGCCGTAGGTGGTGGGCGTCAGATCGTCGCCGGGCCGGACCTCGGTGGCTTCGATCCCCCCCTCCTCGAGGTAGGGGAGCAGCACGCGGGCGTCCGCCGCGAGGGCCCGGCGGATCATGCCCTGGGTGGCCACCTCCGAACCGAAGGAGTAGAAGAGGAGCACCGTGCGCGCCCGGGCGACCGCCGGCAGGGTGAAGAGGGCCTCCTCGACCAGGGCCGACAGCGTGGCGCGCTCCTCCGGTGGGATCTCCGCCCGCACCCGCCCCATCCGACGCCGCAGGGCCGCCTTCCGCTCGGCCAGGCTCGCCCCGGGCGTCAAGGGCGTCCGGCCGAATGCCGATACAGTGGACCGGATGGGGCACCAGACCGGGGAGGTGACGAGGGTGCCCGCGATCCACCGGTGACGCTTCGAACCAGGCTCGCGATCTTCTTCGTCGGCATCGTGGTCCTGCCTCTGGCCGGCGCGACGCTGGCATTCCAGGTGTTGTTCGCCCGCCAGGCCGAGGCCCGGGCCGATTCTAGGCTCCGGGACGGCGAGCGGATCGTGGCCGCGCTCTGGGGGGAGCGGCTCGATCTCGTCGAGCTCGGCGTCACCTCGGCTGCCGAGGAGGTCGCGGCGTTCGTCGACGACGAGGGGTTCGCCGAGCGCCTGGAGAGCGCTCGGGCCCAGTACCGCCTCGACTTCCTCACGGTGGCCGAGGAAGACGGGACGCTCGTGGCCGCCGCGGTCGCCCCCCCCGATTTCCGACCGGGTATCGAGGCACCGACGCCTGAGGAGCTCGCGTCCGAAGCGCAGCCCCTGGGGGTGCTGCGGGTCCGGGTCCCGGTCGTCGGCGGCGATCGCAACCTCGCCTTCTCCGGAGGCGCGTACGTGGGGGAGAGGTTGGCCGATTGGCTGTCCACTGCTTCGAGCCTCCAGGTGGCGTTCGTTGCCGGAGAATCCGTGCTGGCCTCCACGACGCCGCTCCCGGATGGCGCCGTCCCCGGGGAGCTCGATGAGGATCGGCGGGCCCGACGTGTCTCCGTGGGAGGCCAGGGCGAGGGCATCGTGCTGGTCACGCGGGCTCCGGGCTCGAACCTCGGCGCGCTGTTGCTCGTGGCGGCGGCGGGGCTGGTGGCGGCCACCTTCCTCGGGTGGGCGCTGGCCAGCATGATCGCCCGTCCGCTCCAGCGGCTCGCCGAGGGGGCCCGCCGTGTCGCGGCCGGCAACCTCGACACCCGGGTCGAGGTGGGCCCGCCGGCCGACGTCGCCCGCGTGGCCCGGTCGTTCAACACGATGACCGAATACCTGCGGACCTACGTCGGCGAGCTCGAGAGCTCGCGCGACGAGCTTCGGCACAACCTCGACCGGATGGGCGG
>CALAEC010000237.1 GCA_937890785.1 uncultured Actinomycetes bacterium | reverse complement strand
GGGTCTGGTTCGTGCAGATGTTCGAGGTGGCCTTCTCCCGGCGGATGTGCTGCTCACGAGCCTGCAGCGTGAGGACGTATCCCGGCCGACCGTCGACGTCCACGGTCTCGCCGACGATCCGTCCCGGCATCCGTCGGACGTCCTGCATCCCGGCGGCGATCACGCCGAGGTACGGCCCGCCGTACGCGAGATGGTTGCCGAGGACCTGCCCCTCGGCCACGGCGATGTCCACGCCGAGCTCACCCGGCGGAGCCAGCACACCGAGCGACAGCGGATCGAACACCTGGATGGACCGGGCCCCGGCCGCCCGGGCGGCCGCGAACACGTCGCGGGCCCGCTCCAGGACCCCGTACGCGTTTGGGTGCTGGAGCACCACGCACGCCACCTCCCCCACCACCGGAACCACCGCCCGGCCGCCCCGAGAGGGCAACAGCTCAGGCTCGTACCCCGCCCCGCGGCCATAGGTCCTGAGCGCCTCGATGTATCGAGGGTCGACCGTGTCGGCGACCAGGACCCGGTTCCGGCCGGTGGCAGCCCGGGCCAGGTTCACCGCTTCGACCACGGCCGTGGCCCCGTCATACAACGAGGCGTTGCTGACCTCCAGGCCGGTGAGGTCGCAGATCATCGACTGGTACTCGAACAGGGCCTGGAGCACGCCCTGGGACAGCTCGGGCTGGTAGGGCGTGTACGAGGTCTGGAGCTCGGACCGGCCGGCCAGGGCCCACACGGCCGCGGGTACGTAGTGGTCGTACGCCCCACCGCCGGCGAAGCACACGAGGTCGTCGGCGTGCCGGTTCCGAGCCGCCAGGGCCGACAGATCGGCCACCAGCTCCATCTCGGAGACGCCGTCGGGGATGTCGAGGGGCCGGTCCAGGAGGACCTGCGAGGGGATGTGCCGGTACAGGTCGTCGGTCGAGGACAGCCCCAGGGCCTCCAGCATGGCCAAGACGTCGTCCTCGGTGTGGGGGGCGAAGCGGAGGCCGGTCACTCGGCGGGCATCCTACCGCCTAGGCCGGTTCCGGCGATCGACGGTCTTCCAGCCCGTACTTCGTGACCAGCGACAGATAGTCTCGCTGATAGAAGATCTTGCAGTTGATCTCCGGGTACAGCTCCTGGAGGCGCCGGACTTTCCGGTTCTTCCTGGTCACCAGCTTCTGGTTCATCGTGGTGATCTCGATGTACAGGTCGTAGGCAGGGAGGTAGAAGTCCGGAGTGAACTGCTGGGTGACCTTGCCCTCGCGATCCCACTCGAGGTCGAAGGACCTGGGCTCATACTCCCAATCGATCTGGTAGAAGTCGAGGAGCCGGGCGAACTGGCGCTCGCTGGCATGGGCGAAGGACGTGGCGTCGCTCTTGAGCGGCTCTGTTGCCTCGAGTGCGGCCCTCACGCCCCTCCGGCCCGCGCGGCCGCCCTGACCGTCTTCTTCACCGAGCCCTCGACGTCGCTCCATACCTTGTCCACGGCGATCCCGAACACGCCCTGGCCGCGCTGGAGGAGGTCCATCACCTCGTTCGGCGACTCGCATGCGTAGATCTTGTTCCCATCGGAGAGCAAGGTCAGTCCGGCGGGCGGCTTCTTGAGGTGACCCCGCAGGAAGTCGATGGCCTTGCGGATCCGCTGGAGGTTCACCCCGGTGTCGAGGAGGTTCTTGATCGCCCGGAGCAGGACGATGTCCCGGAACGAGTACTCCCGCTGGGTCCCCGATCCCCCGGCATCCTTGACGCTCGGCGTGACCAGGCCCGTTCGGGCCCAGTAGTCCAGCTGGCGATACGAGATCCCGACGATCTTTGCGACGTCGGGCGCTCGGAACCCCTCGTCTTCAGCCATGTTCGCACCCCTGTAATTACGTGAGCGTGGGCCAGGGTACCCCCGGGGCCTCGGGGTGTCAACGACCGGGGGATCAGGCCTCCGTGGCCCCCTCCTCGAAGTCCTCGGGGCGCACGTTCTCGAGGAACTCGCGGAAGCGCTGGACCTCCTGCTCCTGCTCCTCGTCCTCCCGGATCACGATGCTGGCCTCGCCGAGGACGTCCTCGTGGGCGAAGATCGGCACTCCCAGCCGGACCGCCAGAGCGATGGCGTCAGACGGCCGCGAGGAGATCTCGAAGGAGGTCCCGTTCCGGGCCATCTGGATCACGGCGTAGAAGGTGCCGTCGCGAAGCTCGGTGATCAGGATCCGTTCGACGCTCACGGCGAGCTCCTCGAGGATGTTCTTCATGAGGTCGTGGGTCATGGGCCGCTGGGTCGGCACGCCCTGGAGCGCGAACGCGATCGCCGTGGCCTCGGAGGTTCCGATCCAGATCGGCAGGTAGCGCTCGCCCTCGCTCTCCTTCAGCAGGACGATGGGCTGGTTGCCGGGGAGCTCCACCCGGACGCCGACCAGGTTCATCTCGATCATGCTTCGAATGTATCCCCTCCCCCTGAACCCGGCAACCGAATCCGCCTGGCCCGGTTCAGCGGTACGCGTTGCCGTCCGGCCCCAGGAGCGAGACGAACGCGGCCGGGTTCCGGGACAGCGCGCCGACGTCTTTCACGGCCACGATGAACGGGAGGTTCCGGTAGATCTCGTCGAAGTCCAGGCCGTAGCCGAGCACGAACTGGTCGGGACAGTCGAACCCCCGATACCGGATGTCGATCGGGGTGATCCTTCGGACCGACTTGTCCAGCAGGGCGCAGACCTCCAGCGACGCCGGGTCGCGAGCCCGCAGCGCCGAGAGAAGGTACGTCAGGGTCAGCCCCGTGTCGACGATGTCCTCGACGACGATGACGTCGCGCCCGCCGATGTCCCGATCGAGGTCCTTCATGATCCGGACCACGCCGGAGCTGCCTTCCCCGTACGCGGAGATCGACATGAAGTCCACGCTGGCGTGAAGGTCGATGGCCCGGAGGAGGTCCGCGTGGAACATGGCCCCGCCCTTCAGCACCGAGATCAGGACCGGTTGACGGCCCGCGTACTCCCGGGTGATCCCCGCTCCCAGGGCCCGGACCCGATCACGGATGTCGCCCGCCGTGTAGAGGACGGTGACCTGCTCCTGCACGCGCCCCGATCATAGGCGGCTCGGGACGGGCTGGCGTGTGTTCGGTGCGTTCAGTCGCCGAAGATCGACCGCCACACCTCGACGAAGAACCCGGCCACGGCGTCCCAGGCCCGCTCCCACCATGGCTCGTCCTCCTGCGGCGCCGTGCGCTGGGCGCCGGAGACCGTGACCTCGGCGACGGCCGGGACCCGCCCCAGGACGTCGCCGTCCTGGTGGACGACGACCTCGCCGACGGCCTCCCCCTCGGCCAGCGGCAGGGTGAGCCCCGGCTCGGGCCGGACCTCGACGTCGACGGGCCCTCCCCGCCGGACCAGGAGCGAGAGCTCCCCGTCCGCGCGGATCGGGACGTCCCGACCGCCGACCGGGAGGGGTTCGAGCTCGGTGCCCGCGCCGACGATGAAGCGATCCCAGGTCTCGAAGCCGTGGTTCAGCATCTCCGCGGCATCGGACCACGGCGCGGAGGGGGCTCCCAGCACCACGGCCACCAGCCCCAGGCCGTCACGCTCCGCCGCAGCCACCAGGCAGAACCCGGCAGCCGATGTGTAGCCGGTCTTCACCCCGATCGCGCCGGGATACAGCCACAGCAGCGCGTTGCGGTTCTGGATGCGGCGGGGCTCCCCGTTCGGCGAAGGGACCCTGTGGAACCTCGTGGCCGCGACCTCGCGGAACGTCGGGTCCCGGAACGCCTCGACCGTGACGGCGGCGATGTCGCGGGCGCTCGAGTAGCCCGTGTCGTCGAGCCCATTCGGGCTGGCGAACCTGGTGTCGAGCCCGCCGAGTCGGCGGGCTCGCCGGTTCATCCCCTCGACGAACCCTTCCACGCTCCCCCCAACGTGCTCGGCCAGGGCCACCGCCGCGTCGTTCGCCGACTGGAGCAGCAGCGCCATCAGCAGCTCTCGGACGGGCTGGGTCTCCCCCGCATCGAGGCCCAGCACCGCGCCCGTCTGAGTGGCGGCGTTCCGGCTGGCCGTGACGACCTCGTCGGGGTCGGTGGCCTCGACGGCCAGGAGCCCGGTCATGATCTTGGTCACGCTGGCGATCGGCCGCCGCTCGTCGGCGTTCCGTTCCCACAGGACCCGGCCGGAGTCGAGATCGGCCAACAGGGCCGAGGCGGCGGCCAGGCGGGGCCGCTTCGTCGAGGGCGCCGGCGTGTCCAGCGCCGTCGGGTAGGGCGAGGGTGAGCCGTCCGGCGGAACCGGCGTGGGCGGAGGCACCTGCTGCGCCACGGGGGCCGCCGACGCCACGAAGAACGCGGCGAGCACGAGTCGGATCATCCTTCGCCAGGATACGGGCCGGTCAGGTGGTCACGTGCCGCCGGAGGTTGGCCCGGAGGAGGGCCTGCTTGAGGCGACGGGAGATGCCGGCCAGCTCGGTCAGGGACTCGCGAGCCAGACGCTGTGCCTCGGGGTTCCGCTGGCGCAGGATCGGCACGACGATCTGTTCGAAGAAGGAGGCCTCCCGGTCGGCGAAATGCCTGTACATCGTGAGGTGGCGCGGCTCCACGCCGAACTTGAAGAAGTCCTTGACGATGCGCAGCACCGCGACGTCGTCGCCGCCGTAGACGGTGCCGCTCCGGCCGCCGTGGGGACGGAGGATGCCGAACGAGGTCAGCGCCTCCACCACGCTCACGTCGACGCCCGTGGCCGCGGCCACCTCATCGGCGGTCATCTCCAGCGCCGTGGCCGGCTCGGCGATCTCGTCCTCGGGCTCGGCCGCGGGGCGGTCTGTGGGCCCGGCCGAAACGTCTCGGTCACCATCCAGCCGATCCCGGATCACCCGCAACGGGAGGTACTCGTCTCGCTGGAGCTTCAGGATCGTCCGGAGCCGGTCGACGTCCCCCTCGAAGAACTTGCGGTACCCCGATGCCGTGCGCTCCGGAGTGATCAGCCCCTCGCTCTCGAGGAAGCGGATCTTCGAGATCGTGACGTCGGGGAACTCCGGCTTCAGCGTCACCAGCACCTCGCCGATCGACAGGTAGTCGCGGGACGCCTGGGCCATCACTCCCCCTGGCCGGCGAAGAACACCAGCTTGAACTTGCCGATCTGGAGCTCGTCCCCGTTCGCGAGCTGGGTGTTCTCGACCCGCTCCCTGTTCACGTAGGTCCCGTTGAGGCTCCCCATGTCGTGGACGAAGAAGCTACCGTCCTTCCGGCGGACCTCGGCATGACGGCGGGACACCGTGATGTCGTCCAGGAAGATGTCCGACTCCGGATGTCGGCCGGCCGTGGTGACGTCCTTCTCGATCAGGAACTGGGAGCCCGCGTTCGGCCCCCGCTTCACGACCAGGAGGGCCTGCCCCTCCCGGAGCTCCTCCAGCGGAAGGTGGATCTCCTCGCCGGTCTCGTCCTCGATCTCGGTTGGGGTCAGGCCGACCGTGGTGTCATCCTGAAGCGGATGCCCACAATTGGCGCAGAACCTGGATTCGGCGGGGTTGCGGTGCCCGCATCGAGTGCAATACACCTTGGACCTCCCCTCGAGGGCAGAGCGCGCCTCAAGGCTGAACCCCCACTGTATACGGAAGGTCGAGACCGGTCAATCGGCCTGCTCGTCCGCCTCCTCGACCATCCGCCGGTACGCCTCGGCGTCGAGGAGAGCCCCGAGCTGGCCCGCCTCGGACGGCTCGATCAGGATCATCCATCCCTCGCCATAGGGATCGCGGTTCACCAGCTCCGGGGTCTCGGTCAGGGACGCGTTCCGCCCGACGACGCGGCCGGTGACCGGGCTGTAGAGGTCGGACACCGACTTGGTGGACTCGACCTCGCCGAACGGCTCGCCTGCGCGAACTTCCGTTCCGTCCTCGGGCAGGTCCACGTACACGACGTCGCCCAGGGCGTCCTGGGCGAAGTCGGTGATCCCGACGCGGACCGTGCCGTCGGCTTCCTCTGCCGCCCATTCGTGCTCGGACGTGTACCGCAGCCCTTCCGGATACTCCATGGCGTCCTCCCGCTCGTGGCGCGGGGAATCCTAACGCGGCCCGGTCAGCCGGCGGGCCCGGCCCGAGGGAGCACCAGCTGGGCGACCTCGGCCACCTCGGCTGAGACCCCGGGCAGCGCCTGAAGCAAGCTCACCGGCCCCCCGGGGATGTTGAGGGCCTCGCCGATCACGTCCGGCGGCCCGATCGCCCTGAGCACGTAGGGAGGCTCGATCCTGGTCCCGTCCACCACCACCCCGGCGTCGGCCGGGCCGAGCCAGGTCGAGGCGGCCACCCGGGTGCCGTTCAGGTCGATGGCCTCGGCCCCGGCGTCCCGCAGCTCCTGGATCAGGTCGAGCAGCATCTCCCACGAGACCGCCCCGTCCTGGTCCTCGATCGAGATCGCCACGCCCGGGCCTTCCACGGGAACCAGCCCCGACAGGACCTGGAGGTCTTCCAGGGTCCTGCGCGCGTCGTGGATGGCCGCCTCGTCGCTCCTGGCCGAGCCCCGGTACCGGGCCAGACGAACCCGAAGCGCTGCCAGCTGCTGGGCCAGCCGGTCGGCCTCCTCGTTCAGGTCTGCCAGGATCCGGGTGAGGTCTTCCGGTCGCTCTCCGGCGAGTCGAGAGAGCGGTCGATCCTCGCTGCCGGCAGCCTGGACGGCCACAAGGAAGCCGACGGCCAGCGCCACCACGGCGATGGCGGCCCGACTCTGGATCCTCGCGGGTGGCCGCATCGACGGCCGCCGGCCGCCCAGCCAGTGCTCGCCCCGGACCGGCTCAAGCCCCCCACCCAGCTCACTCACGGAAGAAGTACCGCCGGATCGCCGCCAGGCTCTGGAACATCCGCACGCCGAACACGATGATCACCCCGATCGAAAGGTCCTGGGCGCCCAGACGGTCGCCGAGCCACACCACGAACACCGCCAGCAAGGAGTTCGCCAGGAACGCCACCAGCAGCTCGCCCTCGTGGTACACGCCCTCCAGGCGGTCGCGGATCCCCTCGAGCACCACGTCGAGCGCGGCCACCACGACCACCGGGAGGTAGGGGGCCAGGCCGACCGGGAGCTCCGGCCGCAGGATCAGCCCGAGGACGATACCGGCGATCAGCGCCAGCAGGGCGATCACGGAGCGACCTCGGCGGCGGGGCGGGCCCAGGACAGGCCGGTGGCGGCGTCGAGGCTAGGGATGCGCAGGGCGTCCTCCGCCCGCACCGAGAAGCCCAGGCCGTACAGCTCGGTCCACACGGCGAGCTGCTCGGCGATCGAGGACCGGTCGAGCCCTCGCCGTAGCTGCTCCGGGTCACCGATCGCCGCGATCCGATACGGGGACGACAGCGGGCGGAAGTTGACCTGGACCCGTCCGCCGGCCTCTCGGATCGCCGTGATGGCCGCGACCCGGCGGCCGTTCACGGCCACGGCCCGGCTCCCAGCCGACCACAGGGCATTGACGACGAGCTGGATGTCGACGTCTTGGATCCGCAGGTCCAGGACGTCCCCCCGTGTCCGGGGCGCCTCGTCGCTGTCACGCAGCTCGACCACGAGCCCGGGGCCTTCGATCGGACCGAGCCCCGCGGGCGGCCGGAGCTGCTCGACCCGTTCCAGGACCCCGGCCAGCTCGGCCGACCCCTCGGCTCTGGCCGCCTGCGCCGAGGCCAGACGTTCGCCGAGCTCCGCCACCTCGCCCGAGAGCGATCGGGTCGCGGCCCGGCGGCGATCGATCAGGGCCACGAGGCCGTGGGAGCCCTCCGGGAGCCGCTCACGCTGGACAACCGCCGCGGTCACCAGGATCCCGAGCACGAGAAGGATCGACGGGAGGGCCAGCCTCGGCCGCCGCCCCCGGGTCACGCCCTACTCCCGGAGCTCCTCGACCAGGGCGGCGAACTCGGCGGCCATCGAGCGCGAGCCCTCGGGGTCGCCGGCCTCGGCCCATACCCGAACCACCGGCTCCTGCGGATGGGGGATGACCAGGGCCCAGTCTGTCCCCCGGAACGCCTTCACCCCGTCGATCGTCACGGTCTCGTCGCCGTTCAGGCGCTCGACGAGGCGACGCATCACGGTCCCCTTCGACTCCCACGGCGTGGCCACGTCGACACGGACCACGTTGCTCGGCGGAAGGGCGTCGACAACGTCCTCGAGCCGTTGTCCGGCCCCAGCGAGCAGCTCCAGGAGCTTCACCAGGCTCATCACCGCGTCGTACGCCGGGAGGAACTCGGGGAACATGTAGCCGCCACCCTCAGCGCCTGCGAGCACCACGCCGGGTTCCAGCGACGCCGCCGCCAGCGCCGACGGCGACACACGGGTCCACACGACCTCGCCGCCGCGTTCTTCGAGGAGCTGCCCCACGACGCGCGAGGTCGTCACGGGCACGGCCACCCTCGGTCGGTCGACTCCCCGGCTCACGAGATCGACGTAGGCCAGCAGGGCCCGGTCCACGGGGACCGGACGGCCCCGGCCGTCGACCAGCCTCAGCCGCTCCCCCGTCGTGTCGAGCATCGCTCCGAGGTCGGCGCCGCTCGAGCGAGCCAGGGCCGACAGCTGCTCCAGCCGCTGTTCGGTCTCATCGAACGTCGGGTTGCTGCGGCCGTCATCGAGGACGGCGTTGACCGAGAGGACGTCGGCCCCGATCCGCCCGAGCACCACCGGACCGGTCAACACCGTCGCGCCCCACTCGTAGTCCACCACGAGCTTCGGCCGGGACCGGCGGATCACGTCGGCGTCGACCACGTCGAAGAGCCCGCGGAGGTAGTACTCGCGGCCTCGCGGAGGGAACGTCAGCTCGCCGATCTCGTGGTGGAACGCGCGGCGAAGATCGTCGCGGTAGTAGGCCCGTTCCACGGCCCGCTGCGTCGAGGCGTCGATGTCGATCCCCCGCTCGTCGAAGAACTCGATCTCCACCGATTGCGGATCGCCAGCGGCGGTGCGCACGGCCAGCCCGCCGCTGGAGCGCTGGGAGCGCGCGTAGAACCGTGCCACCGGGACCGGAGCCAGCTCGAGGTCGTGGCAGTCGACGCCCGCGGCGTTCAGGCCGGCCACCATGGCCCGCTTGATCACCCGGGCGGTCCTGGTCGGATCCCTGGCCGCGGTGACCACGGACTTCTTCGGCAGCGTCCCGCCGAACGCCAGCGCCAGTCGGAGCGCCATCTCGGGGGTGACGTCGATGTTGACGAGCCCGGCAACCCCGCGCTCCCCGAACAGGCCGCGGGTGCCGCGCGTCTCCCACACGATCGACTGGGTGACCAGCGCGCCGGGCTCCACGGTCTTGAAGGGATAGACCTTCACCCGGGGGCTCAGCACCGCGCCCTCGCCGACGTAGCACTCGTCGGAGACGACCACGCCCTCCTCCAGGCGCGCGCCGTGCTTGACGTCGGCGTTCTTGCCGAGGACGCATCCGCGCAGCGACGCCGAGCTCCCCACGTACGCGTTGTCGAGGACCACCGCTCGGTGGAGGAACGCGCCGGCTTTTACCACCACGCCCTTGCCCAGCACCGTGTGGTCTCGGATGGTCGCACCGCCCTCGACCCTCGAGTTGTCCCCGACGTACGCCGGTCCCTCCACCTTCGCCTCAGGGTGCACCTCGGCCCCTTCGCCGACCCATACCCCCCGGTCGAGCTCGAAGCCGCCGGGAGTGATGCTCACCTTCCGGTCGAGGATGTCACGGTGCACCTCGAGGTATGCCTCCAGGTTGCCGACGTCGGCCCAGTACCCGTCGGCCACGAACCCGTACAGCGGGAGGCCCTTCTCGAGCAGCAGCGGGAACAGGTCCTTGGCGAAGTCGAACTCCTGGTTGAGCGGCACGTGCGCGAGGACCTCGGGCTCCAGCACGTAGATGCCAGTGTTGATCGTGTCGCTGAACACCTCGCCCCATCCCGGCTTCTCCAGGAACCGCTCCACCCGGCCGTCCTCGGCGGTGATCACGATGCCGAACTCCAGTGGGTTCTCGGCGCGCTTCAGCACGACGGTGGCGGCGGCGCCCCGCTCGCGGTGAAACGTGGCGGCGGCGGTGAGGTCGAGATCGGTGACGTGATCCCCCGACATCACCAGGAAGGTGTCATCGAGGAACTGCTCCGCGTTCTTCACGCTGCCGGCCGTCCCCAGCGGTTCGTTCTCGGTGGCGTACGCGAGCGACAACCCAAGGTCGGACCCGTCGCCGAAGTAGTGCCGGACCACGCTGGCCAGGAACTGCACGGTGGCCACGACCTCGGTCAGGCCGTGCTCACGGAGGAGCACCAGGACGTGCTCCATCATCGGCCGGCCCACGATCGGGAGCATCGGCTTCGGCTGATTGCTGGTCAGGGGGCGGAGGCGCGTTCCCTGGCCACCCGCCATGACGACGCCCTTCACGCGGGCCATGATACCTGCGGCCCCTCGAGGGCTCCGCGTCAGCTCCGGCGTGCCGTCCGGAGGTCCCGGGCGTACGCGACGGCCGCGGCGTAGTACTCGACCGTTCCCACGCCGAACCACAGCCAGCCGAACACCGCGACGAAGTCCTCGAACGGGAGCCCGGCGTTCGACCATGCGATCGCCGGAGCACCCCACATCAGTGTGAACGTGGCGTACTTGCCGATCGGGCGGACCTCGATCCTGGGACCGCCGGTGAGCCACAGCCACACGGCCGCGGCCAGCACCACCGCGTCGCGTACCAGGATCACCAGGGCCGCCCACAGCGGGAACAGGTCGAGCGCCACGAAGGTGACCAGGGCGGCGCCCATGGCCAGACGATCGGCCAGGGGGTCGAGAAGCTTTCCGACCTCGGTGACCTGTCCGGTTCGGCGGGCCACCACCCCGTCGACCCAGTCGGTGGAGACAACGGCGCCCAGGAGCAGGAAACCTGCCAGTCGCGTGTCGTCCGAAACCAGCAGCACCACGAAGGCGGGGATCAGGAGGATCCGGAACGCCGACAGGGCGTTCGGAACGGTGAGCACACGTCGTTGGTTCGGCACCCGCGGGCGATTCTAGGCCGCGGGGCCGGCGGAGCTATCCGGCCAGGCGGCGGAGCTCCTCGAGGACCGGAGTGCGCGACCGGCGACGCCGCTCCGTCGCGGCCGGTCGCCGTGGTGCCACGGCAGCCGGTTCCGGTGTGGGCGCGTAGCGGATCAGGTAGACAGCCGCGCCCACGGCGACCGCGCCGCCGGCGAGCAGCGTCAGGACGGTCGGCTGTGCGGGCAAGCCGAGCATGGCCAGGAGGACCGTGACCACGAGGCTCCACATCCCGACGACCCCACCGAGGCAGACCAAGAACAGGCCGGCCTGCCGCCGGCCCACCCGGCCGGTGTCCACGGCGTCGAGGAGGGCGATCCCCGCGCACAGTGCGACCAAGCCGACCAGGGCGGCAGCGCCCTGGAAGCCCGCCAGGATCGTCATCACGCCACCACCCGCCACCGCACCGAACCCGACGGTCCGCAGGGGGGTGGGCTCGACGATCCGAAGGGCCATGACAGAACGACAGGTACCCGGAGCCGGGTGCCGTCAAACCGCCGTGGGCCGCTCCTCAGCCGGCGATCCGGATCCGGATCCCTTTCGATGTGGCCAGGCCGCACGTGTGGGAGTGCCCGGCCACGACCGTCTGGAATCCGGGGAATCGCACGAACCACCGCTGGTCCTTCCGGACCCGGCGCTTGAACCAGTAGTTGCCGTTGCCACCCGTGGTGGTCGATTTGAGGACCCGCTCGCCCACGTTCTGGACCACCCTGACCAGCTCCACCGTCACCCCGGCGAAGCAGGTCGAATCCGAGGTCCTCACGGTGCCCACCACGGCGACGAGATCCCCCCTCTCGAGCGCGCCCTTGGGCACCTTCGTCCGGGAGACTCCTGGGGTGAGGGCGACGTCGTGTGCGCCCACCTCCGCAGGGATCCCCATCAACAGGAACGTTGCTGCGGTCACCGCCACCGCCGCTCGACGGCCCATGGCTCCTCCCTCCTCTCGACTTCCTTCACATCGCACGTTCTCGGGAATCCCAATATGTAACAGACGCCGCACTTGGGGTCAAGAACCCAATTTAACGATCACCAGGCTCAGGAATCACACCCTTCATTGGCCGGACCTGCCCCGTCGGCCGAGCGGGTGCGAATGCCGATCTTGACCCGATCAGAGACAAGGCAAGGGGAGTGCCGGAACACGAGCCTCAACCTCAACCTGACGGTACCATCCCGCAGACCGCAGCCGGCCGGACAGCCCTCCGTGAACGTTCAGGGAAGAACCAGCAAACAGTCCTCGAACCCGAGCCGCGCGGAAGCGGCCCCACCTGCTCCATCGCGTAGGCTGACCATCCACCGCACGAGGGGGTCGCTGAGATGGAGTTCTCGATGCTGCTCCGGGAGTCGGAACCGCAGTCGTACGCTCAGGGAGACGTGATCTTTCGAGCCGGCGAGGACGGCGATCTGATGTACGTGGTCCAGGAGGGGGAGGTGTCCCTCTCCAGCGGGGGCACCGAGGTCGAGACGGTCGGGCCGAACAGCCTCTTCGGTGAGATGGCTCTGATCGACGACGAGCCACGGAGCGCCACGGCGGTGGCCAGAACAGCCTGTCTGCTCGTCCCCATCGATCGGACCAGGTTCGAACGCCTCGTGGGGATGACGCCACGATTCGCCACCTCCGTCATGAAGCTCATGGCGGACCGCATCCGCGGCATGAACCCGAGCCCGTAGGAAGCGACGCTGCCAGGCCCCTCCATGCGTCGCCATCTGGCTACGCCAGGAACGACAGGGCGGTCCCCTCGATGAATGACGGCTCTCGTCGGGCCGGGCGGATTCGAACCGCCGACCTCTTGACCCCCAGTCAAGCGCGCTAACCAAGCTGCGCCACGGCCCGAACGTTCTGCCAGCGAGTTTACCGCAACACATCCGACCGTTCGGGGGTGATGGGGGTGATTGGGGGTGGACCACGCACCCCCGTTTCCGTGTCAGTACCCGAACGTACGATCGGCAGGTGAGCGGCAAGAGAACGAATTGGGTGGAGCGTCACCGCCAGAGGTACCGAGTTACCTGGATCATTGAGGGAACGCGCCACCGGAGAAGCTTCGACACCCATGAGAAAGCCCGAGAGTTCCTCGCCCGCCTTCGCCTCGATCCCAGCACGGAGCCCATCCGAGTCAAGGGCGGGCTAACGGTCGCTGAAGTCGTCCACAACTGGTACCGAGGCCATCAGCGGAATCTCTCTTCCGGGACACGCCGAGATTACGAGGGTCGCATCACTCGTGACGTCTCCCAGATTGCCGAAACCCACGCCGAGGAGCTGGCCCAGAACCCCCGGCGGCTTCGAGAGTTCTACGGAACCCTCAAACCCGTCTCCGCTCGCCGACTTCACGCGATCCTTCGCCAGGCCTTTCAGGATGCGTTCGACCACGGCGAGGTTTCACGCAACCCCTGTGATCTCGCTCGTCCGAGGAGGCCGAGAGCGCCGGAACGAAAGATTCCCTCTCCGACTGAGGTCGAAGCGATGATTCGCGGGGCCGAGGAGGAAGACGGGCTCTGGGGCCTGTTCGTGAATGTGACCGCGACGATCGGCACGAGGCGCGGAGAGACCTGCGCCCTCCGGTGGGAAGACGTCGACTTCAAGAGCCAACGCGTGCACATCAGGCGAGCGCTCTGCAAGGGAGTCAATGGACCGGTCGAGGCCAAGCTCCCAAAGACTGGACGCGAGCGAACGGTGATGGTCGGTCAAGCCTTTTTCGATCAGCTTCGTGATCGGCGACAGGTCGCGGGGTGGATCTTCACCGGCGGACAGAACGTACCCTTCGGCGAAGCCCCCTGGCACCCCGATTGGCCCGGCCACCGATTCGCCTCGCTGATGCGACGGCTGGACCTTCCGTACACTCTCCATTCGTTACGCCACTTCGTCGCGACGCAGTTGCTCGCGAAGGGGATGCCCGTGACTCAGGTTGCGCAGTTCCTGGGCCACAAGGACCCCTCCGTGACGATGGACCTCTACGCGAACCATGTGGTCGACGACGTTCAGCGGATGATGGGCGAGACCGCGGCCTCTCTATTCAAGCGGCGTCCACCCTTTCGCCTCATCGATGAGGAAGCTCGCTGAGGAGATCGAGGTCTCGGCGCGCCGGGCCGTCGATGACCCGACGGCTCTTATCGATTCTACCCGGCTCGGCGAGACCGCCGGCGGCGGAACGTGAGGCGGATCGGGACGCCGTCGAACGAGAAGGCCCCGCGGAGGCGGTTCTCCACAAACCGGGCGTAGGCGGCCGGGACAGGGCCCGAGCTGAACAGCACGAACCGGGGGGGCCCGGCGGCCACCTGGGACCCGTACCGGATCCGGCCGGTCTGGCGTGGCGGCGGGTGTTCGGCCTGGGCCCGCTGTAGCACCCGGTTGACCTCGGCCGTCCCGACCCGCCGACTCCATGCCTCATGGGTCCGGATGAGGGCCGGCGGGACCTTCGACACGCCGGCGCCCGTCCGGGCCGACGTCCGCAGCACCGGCGCTCCCGGGAACACCGCTACCCGCTCCCGGATCTCGACGAAACGCTCCGCCCGCTCCCCCGACGGGACCAGGTCCCACTTGTTGGCCACCACGACGAGCCCTCGACCGGCCTCGGCCACCCGGGCGGCGATCCTGCGGTCCTCGGTGGTCACCCCTTCGTCGGCCGCCACCACCAGCGTGGCCACGTGCGATCGGTCGATGGCCTGCACGGTGCGGACGAAGCCGTAGTACTCGACGCCTCGGGCCCGGGAGGGCCGGCGGAACCCGGCCGTATCGACGAACCGCACCGGCCGACCGTCCCACTGGACCACCGCGTCGACCGCGTCCCGGGTGGTTCCGGCCTCCTCGAAGACCACCGCCCGGTCTTGGCCGACCAACCGATTGAACAGGGACGACTTGCCCACGTTCGGCCGACCCACGATGCCGAAGATCGCCTCACCATCCTGACTCTCAGCCTTTGGTTGAGGTTCAGAGTCACCTTCAAGTTCACCCCCAGCCTCACGAACCACATGAGCCTCAGGTGGCAGGAGGGCCACGATGCGGTCGAGCAGTTCCCCCGCTCCCCTGCCGTGCAGGGCGGACACCGCAACCGGCTCCCCGAGCCCCAACCGGTAGAGATCGGCCGTCTGCGGCTCCTGGACTTCGGAGTCCACCTTGTTCGCCACCAGGACGACCGGTGAGCGGGCTCGCCGGAGCTGACGGGCCAGCGCCGCGTCCTCCTCCTGGATCCCCACGACGGCGTCGACCACGAGCAGGATGACGTCGGCATCCGCCATGGCTCGATCCGCTTGGTCGGTGACCAGCGCCTCGATGCCCTTGGGGGCACGCACGTAGCCGCCTGTATCGACGGCCAGGAAGCTGCGACCCCGCCACGTCACCGATCGCTCCAACCGGTCCCGGGTGACCCCCGGCTCGGCGGCCGAGATCGCTTCCCGGACACCCAGCAGCCTGTTCAACAGGGTCGACTTGCCCACGTTCTGCCGCCCCACGATGGCCACGGTGGCCGCTCGGGGCGTCACGCCTCCCTCCAGGGCACCAAGTTCAGGACCTCGGCCATGACGTCCTCGGCGTCTCGTCCGGTCGAGTCGACCACCCGGGCGTCCACCGCCGGGACCAGCGGATTGGTCCGGGCGTCCCGGGCGTCCCGACGCTCCAGGGCCTCGGCCAGGGCCGGGTCCCCCTGGCGCCGCTCCGCCTGCCGCCGGGCGGCTCGCTCTTCGGGGTCGGCCTCGAGGAAGATCTTCAGGTCGGCGTCGGGGAACACGACGGTGCCGATGTCGCGTCCCTCGACCACGGCCCCTCCCACCCCCAACCGGCGCTGCTCGGCACGCAGGACCGCGCGAACCTCGGGGTGCCCGGCGACCGTGGAGACCACGGCCTCGACCTCGGCCGTGGCCAGGTCGTCGCTTGGCGGCTTCCCCTCGACCCGCAGGCTCGCCGGGTCGCCTTCCATGGAGAACCGCATCGAACGGGCCAGGCCGGCCAGCGCAGGCCCGTCGTCCGGGTCGCCGCCGCGCCGGAGGGCTTCGGCGGCCAGGGAGCGATACATCGCCCCGGTGTTCAGGTACGGCATCCCCAGCGCGGCCGCGAGGCCCCGGGCCAGCGTGGTCTTCCCGGCCCCCGCGGGGCCGTCGATGGCCACGACCAGGCTGCGATTCCGCTCAGACATGCCGCAGCAGCTCCCGAACCTCCGCGGCGTCCAGCTCCCGGACCTCGCCCGGCGGCAGGCGACCCAGCCGGATCGGGCCGACCCGGACCCTGACCAGCCGCCGGACCGGCAGGCCGACCGCGTCAAGCATCCGCCGAACCTCGCGTTTCCGTCCCTCGGTCATCACCATCCGCACCGCTCCTCGGCCGCCCGAGCCGGCGACCTGCCGCGCCGAGGCGGCCCGGGCCGGTCCGTCCTCGAGCTGGACCCCTCGCGTGAGCCGTGCCAGGACCCTGGGCGTGGGCCGCCCCTCGACCTCGGCGAGGTATTCACGCTCCACGCCGTATCGAGGGTGCAGGAGCCGGTTCGCCAGCTCCCCGTCGTTGGTCAGCAGGAGGAGACCTTCGGTGTCCCGGTCGAGACGTCCCACCGGGAACACCCGCACGCCCTCGGGATAGTACCGGGACACGTCGGGCCGGCCCTGCGGGTCCGACGCGGTCGTCACCACCCCCCGGGGCTTGTTCAGGGCCAGGTATCGAAGCTCGGGGTTCAGCGGGACGCGGGCGCCGTCGACCTCCACCCGGTCCGCTCGCGGATCGACGCGTTCGCCCAGGACGGCCACCCGTCCGTTCACGGTCACGCGGCCGTCGCGGATCAGGTCCTCGCAGGCCCGTCGAGAGCCCAGTCCCGCTCGTGCCAGGACCTTCTGGAGCCGCTCGCGCTCGTCTGGAAGGCCGGCGTCAGGCGTCGTTCGGGGGCGATCCCGCATCGCCCCCATCGTCCCCGTCCCCGAGGAGCGGCGCCAGCGGCGGAAGCTCGCTGACGGAGTCGAGGCCGAGCCGTTCCAGGAACTCCGGCGTGGTCCCGTACAGCACCGGGCGTCCGGGGCCCTCCTCCCGTCCGACCTCGGCCAGGAGGCCCCGATCGACCAGGGCCTTCAGGACCCCTTCCGAATCAACGCCGCGGATCGCCGAGACCTGATGGCGCGTCACCGGCTGCTTGTAGGCCACGATGGCCATCGTCTCCAGCGCCGCCTTGGTGAGGCGGATGTGCCGCGAGGACAGCACGAAGCGTTCCACGGCCGGGGCCGCCTCGGGATGAGTGGCCAGCCGCCACCCCCCCGCAACCCGTCGCAGCGTGAGGCCTGACCCGGCCCGGTCGTACTCCTCGGCCAGCGACTCGAGCAGCCCGTCGACGGCCCGGCGGTCGGCCTCGATCAGGGGGGCCAGGACCGCCGACCCCAACGGCTCGTCGGCCACGAACAGCACGGCCTCCAGCGCTCGCAGGCGCGGGTCCCGAGGCGATGGCGAGCGCCCGGCCGCGCGGTCGAAGGGCTCGGCGCTCATCCCTCCCACCGGACCTCGATGTCCCCGAACGTCTCGGCCTGACGCAGCGCCACTCGTCCCCTGGCGTGCAGCTCCAGGAGAGCCAGGAACCGAACCACGACATCGATCCGCTCCCGGCAGTCCCGCACCAGGTCCCGGAACCGGGCCTCGCCACGACGGCTCATCCGCCGGGTGACCGCGGCCACGGCGTCCTCGACCGTGGCCACGATGGGCGTCACGTGCGAGAGGTCCACGGTCGGCGAGCGCAGGAGCCCGGCCGCGGCTTCCGCCAGGGCCTCGGGCGTGACCCGCTCCATCAGGTCCGGGTACAGGTGCGCGAACCCCTCGGGCGGGGCGGCCCGGCGCACGAACGACCGCGAGGCCAGCTCGAGCCGCTCGGCCAGCACAGCCGCCACACGGCGGAACGCCGCCAGCTCGATCCGACGGGCGAAGGCGAGGTCCGGCGAGCCGCCCAGCAGATCCTCCTCGTCCGGCTCTCGCGTCCTCGGGAACAACCGTCCCACCTTCAGCTCCAGCAGCACGGCGCAGATCGCCAGGAACCAGGTGGCCTCCTCCAGGGTCCAGCCCTCGGCCTCCTCGGCCCTGGCCAGGAAGTCCTCGGTGACCCGGGCCACCGGGACGTCGCACACGTCCACCTTGCGGTCGAGGATCAGCTCGGCCAGCACGCGGAATGGCCCGGAGAACACCGGCACCACCACCGGGAACTCCCCCACGCGCGCCAGCACGCGGTCTTCGTCGAGGTCAGCCATCGCCGGCCATCGTACCGGCGCCCCGGAGGGGCCTCAATCACCTCAGCCGACCAGCACGTCCAGCAGGCCCTCGAAGACCGAGTACACGATGCCGAGGATCGGCGCGGGGAGCACGAACACGATCACCAGCACGAACAGCGCGCCGTACGGCTCCCACGACTGGTACACCGACCGGGCCCGGGGCGGCAGGAACCGGGCCAGGATCCGCGAAGCGTCGAACGGCGGCAGCGGGATCAGGTGGAACACGGCCATCAGCGCGTTCGTGAACACCCACACGAACAGGAACCCTCCCAGTGCCCCGCCCGGCCCCACCAGCCGGTAGGCCATCGCCCCGATCGCGGCCAGCACGACGTTCGTGGCGATGCCGGCGAGGGCGATCCACATCATGTCTCGGTCCGGATCCCGAAGGTTCGACGGCTCGATCGGCATCGGCTTGGCGTAGCCGAAGGCCAGGCCCGGACGGCCGAAGAGCACCGGGAGCAGCAAGAGCGCCGGCACGATGATCGACCCGAACACGTCGATGTGCGCACGCAGCTGGGAGGTCATCCGGCCCATCCGACGAGGCGTGGGGTCGCCGCGGCGAACGGCGAGCCAGCCGTGCGCCAGCTCGTGCAGGAGCATGGCCGGGATCACCGAGACCACGAAGAACAGCGCCGTCAGCGGTCCGAAGTCCGGCACGTCAGGTCAGGGCCAGCCGGAGCAGCGTGTCCACGATCGGCGTCACCACCCGGCCGACGACCGCGGGGAACGCCAGGAGCACCACCAGGAGTGCCACGGCCCCGTACCGTCCGGCCACCCCGCGCCAGGGCCCCCGGAGCCGATCGGGCAGCGCCACCGCCACGAGCTCGGAGCCGTCGAGCGGCGGCATCGGCAGGAGGTTGAACACGGTCAGCACGGTGTTGACGACGATCCACACCACCAGGAACTGGGCGGTCCGGAACGACAGCAGCGTGGTTCCCCGAAGCACCAGGACCGCCGTGGCCGCCAGGACCGCGTTCGTGATCGGGCCGGCCAGCGACACCAGCAGCATGTGCAACCGCGGCCGACGGAGCTTCGCCGAATTCACCGGGACCGGCTTGGCGTACCCGAATACCACACCGCTTCCGGTCCCCAGGAGGGCCAGCACGATCAGGAGCCCCGGAAGGATGACGGTGCCGAACGGGTCCACGTGACGGATCGGGTTCAGCGTCAGCCGCCCGGCCTGCCGGGCCGTTGGGTCGCCGAGCGCGGCGGCCGTGGCCGCGTGACTGACCTCGTGGAGGACCACCGCCGGGACCAGGGAGAGGATGACGAACGCCGCGGTCCAGCCGTCGAAGCTCATCGGCGCTCAGGCATCCCGCCAGCGATACACCAGCGGGGGGCGCTCGGGGCGTGAGTCGGTGACGGTGAGCGCCGCGTTGACGGCTGCGCTGGCCGCCGCGGCGAACTTCTCGTCTCTGGCGTGGATCTCTCCGATCGGCTTGCCCTCCTCGAGCCGGTCGCCGACCTTGGCCCGAAGGACGATGCCGACGGACGGGTCGATGGGGTCACCCTTCCGGCGGCGTCCGGCTCCCAGGGCCACGGCGGTGCGGCCGACGGCCTCTGCGTCCACCTCGGCCAGGTAGCCGGTGCGGTCGGCGTCCAGGGGCACCGCCACCGGCGCGGCAGGGAGGACCGCCACCGGATCGTCGACGACGCTCGGGTCGCCGCCCTGCGCCTCGACCATCCGCCGGAACGACTCCAGCGCCTCGCCGGACGAGAGCGCCTCCTCGGCCCGCCGGCGGGCATCCGTCGGGTCAGTCTTCAGCAGGGCCACCTGCGCGGCCGCGGCGAACTCGAGCGTCAGGTCGGCCAGCCGACCCGGCCGGCCCCCGCGAAGCACCTCGACAGCCTCGACGATGTCCAGCGCGTTCCCCACGGACTCGCCGAGCGGCTGGGACATATCGGTGACCGCTGCCCGGGCCGACCGGCCCCACCCCCTGGCCAGGTCGACACACGCCGCCGCCAGCGCATCCGCCTCCTCGGGGGTCTTCATGAAGGCGCCGCTCCCGGCCTTCACATCGAGAAGGATCAGGTCGGTCCCCACGGCCAGCTTCTTGCTCATCACGCTGGCCGCGATCAGCGGAACGCTGGGCACCGTGGCGGTGGCGTCGCGCAGCGCGTACAAGGCGCCGTCGGCCGGCACCAGGTCCTTCGTCTGAGCAGCCACGGCACAGCCGACCTCCTCGACCTGGCGCTCCAGCTCTTGGGGCGAAAGCTCGGTCCGGAAGCCGGGGATCGCCTCGAGCTTGTCGAGCGTGCCGCCGGTGTGCCCCAGGCCCCGGCCCGACAGCTTCGCGACGGCCATCCCGAGCGAGGCCGCCAGTGGCGCGAACACCAGGGTAACCCCGTCGGCCACCCCTCCGGTGGAGTGCTTGTCCACCTTCGGCCTCGACACGCCGTCCAGCGGCAGCGTGGCGCCCGAATCCACCATGGCCCTGGTCAGCGCGACGGTCTCGTCCGTGTCGAGGCCGCGGATGAACGCCGCCATCAGGAAGGCCGAGGCCAGGTAGTCGGGGACCTCTTCCCGCGCGTAGCCGAGCACGACCGACCGGATCTCGTCCTCGGTCAGCGGCTGGCCGTCGCGCTTCCGGCCCACGACGTCGCGAGCGTCGGCCACGTCAGCCCACCCCGAGCTCGGCGGCGAACGATGTCCCGGCGAGGCCGTCCGGGGGCACCCCGAACAGCTCGGCCACGGTGGCGCCGAGGTCGGCGAACGTGTCCCGCACCCCCAGGTCCACGGCGGGCCGGCCGTCCAGCGCGCCCCCCGCAGCCAGCACCGGGGTGTGCTCCCGGGTGTGGTCGGTGGACTCGTCGGTGGGATCGCAGCCGTGGTCGCCGGTGAGGAACAGGAGCCCGTCGCCGACGGCGGTCACCAGCTCCGGGACCCGCCGGTCGAACTTCTCCACGCATCGAGCGTACCCCTCGGGGTCGCTGCGATGCCCGTATTTCGTGTCGAAGTCCACCAGGTTCGTCACGACCAGAACATCGTCCCCTCGGCCCAGATACTTCACCGTCAGGTCAACGCCGTGGTCGTTCGACTCTGAGTGCTCGCTCTCCGTGAGGCCCCGCCCGGCGAAGATGTCGGGGATCTTTCCCACGCCGAACACCGGGGTGCCCGCCTCAAGGATGCGGTCGAGGTACGTGGGACCGAACGGCTCCACCGAGAAGTCCCGCCGCTCATGGGTCCGCACGAACGAGCCGGGCTCCCCCTCGAACGGCCGGGCGATCACCCGCCCGACGCGGTGGACGCCGTCGAGGATCCCCCGCGCCACCCGGCACCACTCGTACAGCCGCTGGAGCGGGATCACGTCCTTGTGCGCGGCGACCTGGAACACGGAATCCGCGCTCGTGTACACGATGGGCCGCCCGGTGGCCATGTGCTCCTCGCCGAGGCGGTCGATGATCTCGGTCCCCGACGCCGCCACGTTGCCGAGAACGGGCTTCCCCACGGCCCGCTCGAACGGCTCGATCACCTCGGAAGGAAACCCGTCCGGGTAGGTGGGGAAGGGCCGCTCGACCACCAACCCGGTGATCTCCCAGTGGCCCGTGGTGGTGTCCTTGCCGGCCGACCGCTCCCGCATCTTCCCGTGGGCCGTGCCGGTCCCTGCCGTCGGCTCGATGCCGGGGGCCTCGGTCAGGAGCCCCAGGCCCAGCGCGGCCAGGTTCGGCGCGTCGATCCCCCCGACGGCCCTGGCGGTGTTGCCGATCGTGTCCGAGCCCTCGTCTCCGTACGCCGCGGCGTCGGGGGCCTCGCCGACCCCGAAGGAGTCGCACACGAGCAGGAGAGCTTTCAGCCCGCGCTCCTGGCCGGCTGCCGACGAGCCCGCGGGTGGGCGTCGAAGTACACCTCGCGGAGCCGGTCCTTCGTCACGAGCGTGTAGATCTGGGTGGTGGCCACGCTGGCGTGGCCGAGCAGCTCCTGGACGACGCGCACGTCGGCCCCGCCCTCGAGGAGATGCGTGGCGAACGAGTGGCGCAGCATGTGCGGCGTGACTCGCTTCCGGAGGCCGGCCCGGCGGGCCATGGCCTTCACGATGTTCGTGCACCCCT
>CALAEC010000236.1 GCA_937890785.1 uncultured Actinomycetes bacterium | reverse complement strand
CTCGATTGAACGGAGCTTCCCGCCGTCCCGAGCAGGACGGGCACCGGCCCGGAGCTAGTCCATGAGGCGCTCCGGGTCGAGCGACTCCCCCCGGCCGTCGCCCAACGGTGGCCGCTCCGGCTCCTGGGCGGCTGACCGCCCATCAGCCGGAGTGGGGATCGACGACCTCGAGGATCTCCCAGGCCTCCACGGGACGAGCGGCCCCTTTGAGCGAGAGAGGTTCGCGCGGCTCCGCTCGAACCCGATCCTTGACCAGGGCGTAGGTGCGGAAGCCGCACAGGATCGTCCCGGGCTCCGCCTCGGTCTGGAGGCGGGCGGTGACGTTCACCGGGAACCCAACCGCCTTGTAGGCCCTCAGCAGGTCGCTCCCGAACACGCCAACCGTGCAGTGCCCGGTGTTGACCCCGACCCGTATCCGGAGATCGGCGGGGATCCCCCGTGCCCGGATGGCCTCGGCGAGCTCCTCCGAACGGCGCTTCATCTCGAAGGCCGCCTGGATCGCGGACCAGGCCTGCACCTGCTCGTCGGCTCGCCGGGGTGCCCCGAAGATCACCATCACGCCGTCTCCGATGTAGTTGTCCAGGGTTCCACCGTGAGCCACGGCCACCGCGGTCATCTCCTGGAGGTACTCGTTGAGGACCTCCGAGAGCTCCTCCGGCTCCAGGCTGTCCGAGAGGTCGGTGAACCCGACCATGTCGGTGAAAAGGAGGGTCAGCCTGCGTCGCTCGAACCCCTCGGAGGATCGCAGCTGCCCCGCCAGCAGTCCCTCCGCCACCTGGTGGGGCATGAACCGCTTGAGCTCTCCCGTGCGCACCAGCTCGGCCATCTGCTCCTCGACCCTCGCCTCCAACCGACGGTTGAGACGGTCCACCTCTTCAACATGTTGCATCTCCAGGTCATGCAGGCGCTTCTTTGTCAGTCCCGCGTTGATCCTCGCTCCCAGAACCACAGGGTCGATCGGTTTGGGCAGGTAGTCGTCGGCCCCGAGCTCGATGCATCGGACCGCGCTCTCGATGTCGTCCAGCGCGGTGATCATTACAACGGGGATATGGCGCAGCGTCCGTTCCTTCTTCAGTCTTTCCAGGACCTCGTACCCGTCCAGGCCGGGCATGAGCACGTCCAGGAGGATGACGTCGAACGCCTCGGCCCTGGCCATATCGAGGCCTTCCGTGCCGTCCTTGGCCGTGACGACCTGGTGACCGCCTTCCTCCAGGCTGCGTGACAGCATCGAACGGACCACCGGATCGTCGTCGATCACCAGGAGCGAACCCCGAGCGGTCACGACAACAGATCCTCCCGGAGCTCTCCCAGGGCGGCCTGGACCCGTCGGAGCTCGGCTTCGATGCCGTCGACGAGCGGCCGGGCCGTCTCGAGGGCCCCGGCGCGTGCTCGGCTCTCGAGATCGCGCGACATATCCGCCAGGGCGCCGGCCCCGAACGTGGCGGCGTTCGACTTGAGTGTGTGCGCCGTGCGCCGGACGACATCGGCGTCGCCACGATTCGCTCCTTCCCGCAGTTCCCGGAGCTGCTCGGGGGCGTGCTGGAGGAACGTGTCGATCAATCCCGCCACGGATCCGGGGTCACTGAAGGAAGCGGTGAGGCGAGCCACGACCGAGGGGTCAAGGACCGAGGAGGGAGCGGGGGCCCGCTCGGCGGCCTTGCCGACCGCGGCGGTCAGGGCCTCCACCCTGATGGGCTTGGTGATGTAGTCGTCCATGCCTGCCTGGAGGCACAGCTCGCGCTCTCCCTCCATCGCGTTGGCGGTGACGGCCACGATGTGCGGCCGCCGCTCCCTCGGCCAGCGCTGGTGGATGCGTCGGGTCGCTTCCAGCCCGTCCATCTCGGGCATCTCCACATCCATGAGCACCAGATCGTACGGCTGGCGGTCCAGGGCCTCGAGGGCCTCGACGCCGTTTGCTGCGACGTCGGCCCGGTAGCTCAGCTTCTTCAGCAGGAGGAGGGCCAGCTGCTGGTTCACGGCGTTGTCCTCCACCACGAGGATCCGCAGAGGCCACCGATCGGCCATGTGCTCGTCGGCCACGGCCTCGACGGTCGGTTCCTCCTCCGGCTGCGCGCCGAAGACCTCCAGCAGCGTGTCGAACAGCTGGGACGGCTTGATCGGCTTGGTCAGGTACGCGGCGAACTCGACCTCAGTGGAATCGTCGGGGCGGCCCAGGGAGGTCAGCATGATCAAGGGAAGGGCATCGGCGTCGCGGTGTGTCCGGATTTCCCGGGCCAGGGCCAGACCGTCCATGTCCGGCATCTGCATGTCCAGGATGGCCACGTCGAACGGATCAGCCCGGCGGATCCACTCCAGGGCCTCCGCGGGATACTCGGTGGCCCGAGGAAACATCCCCCACGCCTGCGTCTGTCGAGTCAGGATCTGCCGATTGGTCTCGTTGTCGTCCACGATCAGGACCCGACGCCCCTCGAGCTGCGGTGTGACCCGCCGCTCGAACGCGCGCATCGGGGCGGCGGACGCCTCCGTCTGGATGGTGAAGTGGAAAGTGGACCCCTCGCCGACCCGGCTCTCGACCCACATCTCCCCGCCCATGGCCTCCGCCAGCCTCTTGCTGATGGCCAGGCCGAGGCCCGTCCCTCCGTACCGCCGGGTGGTGGACAGATCGACCTGGCTGAACGACTCGAACAGCCTCTCCATGCGGTCCTCGGGGATGCCGATGCCCGTGTCCCGAACCGCGAAGTGCAAGCGGAAGCGATCCCCGACATCCCCGTCGGGCCGTTCCGCGCTCGCCGTGAGCACCACCTCGCCCTCCTCCGTGAACTTCACCGCGTTGGTAAGCAGGTTGATGATGATTTGGCGGAGCCTGGTCACGTCGCCGACCACCGCGGCCGGCACATCCGGATCCATGTCGTACGCGATGTCCAGGCCCTTCTTGGCCACGGCGGCTGCGACGAGCTCCAGGGCGGACTCAAGACACTCTCGAAGATCGAACGGAGCCCGTTCCAGCTCGAGTCGGCCCGCCTCGATCTTGGAGAAGTCGAGGATGTCGTTGATGACGCCCAGGAGGGCGTCGCCGCTGCCCCTGACCACCTCAGCGAAGCCGCGCTGCTCGGATGTCAGGGGCGTATCCAGGAGCAGGCCGGTCATGCCGATCACCGCGTTCAGCGGTGTCCGGATCTCGTGGCTCATGGTGGCCAGGAAGGCGCTCTTGGCTCGGGTGGCGGCCTCGGCGTCCCGGCGAGCCTGCTGGAGCTCGCCTATGTCGTGGTAGAGAACGTAGTCGCCAACGCGCTCGCCCCCGATCACCACCGCCACCCCGAGAAGCTCCACGTCGATCAGCGACCCATCCTTCCGAGTGCGCTGGGTCACTGCGTGGATGGGTTCGCCTTCTCGCAGCTGACGCCCGTAGCCAGCGGATTCGGCTCGCAGCTCGTCCGGTCCGGTCAGCAGGTCTTGAATGTTACGGCCGATCGCCTCCTGGGCCGAGTACCCAAACAGCTTCTCCGCCGCCGGGTTCCACGAGTTGATGGTTGTCGCATCCACGTCCACGAGCACCACGGCCACTGGGCTGGCCTCCACGAGGGCCTCGTAGTAGCGGCGCTGGCGCTGGATCTCGCTGACGTCATGGTAGATGACGCTGTGGCCGACCCGCTCCCCGCTCACATATACGGGGCCCGCCACCACTTCCACGTCAACGAGGGAGCCGTCCTTCCGGGTTCGACGGGTGAGCGCACGGACTCGCTCCCCCCCGTATCCGGCCTCGTTCTGGGCGGCCGCCTCCTCCCGGAGGTCAGTCGAGTTCGCGACCAGGTCGTCGATGAACCGGCCGATGGCCTCCTCGGCCGTGTAGCCGAAGAGCTCCTCGGCTGCCGGATTCCACGAGGTGACGTTGAACTGCTCGTCGACCGTCACGATGGCGGTCGGGCTCAGCTGGAGGACGGCTTCGAAGTAGCGCCTCTGCCGCTGGAGGTCGGTGATGTCGTGGTAGATGACTACGAACCCGATGTGCTCATCCGCGACGACGACCGGCTCTATCACCAGTTCGACGTCCACCAGCGTTCCGTCCTTGCGGGTCCGGCGGGTGATTCCCCTGGCGCTTTCCCGTCTCTGCCCGGCTCTGGTGAAGGCGGCCGCTTCCTCGTGGAGGTCCTCCCGAGTAGCGACCAGGTCGTCCAGATTACGGCCGATGGCCTCTTCGGCCGTGTAGCCGAAGAGGTGCTCGGCGGCGGGGTTCCACGAGGTCACGTTAGCTTCGAGGTCCTCCACGATGATGGCCGTCGGGCTCACCTCGACCAGGGATTCGAAGTAGCGCTTCTGCCGCTGGAGTTCGGTGATGTCGTGGTAGATGGCCAGGAACCCGAGAGGTTCCTGCCCGACGACGATCGGTTCCGAGACGAGCTCCACGTCGACGAGCGATCCGTCCTTTCGGGTGCGCCGGGCGAAGGCCCGTACGCGCTCACCTCGGAGCGCCGCCTGCGTGTACCGGGCCCCCTCCTCGTGGAGGTCTTCACGGGTGGCCACGAGGTCGTCGAGGCTCTGCCCGATGGCCTCCTCGGCCGTGTAGCCGAAGAGGTGTTCGGCAGCGGGGTTCCATGCCGTGACCCGGGCCTGGAGGTCGGTCACCACGATGGCCGTGGGGCTCAGCTCGACGATGGCCTGGAGATATCGCCTCTGCTCCTGCAGACCGCTGATGTCGTGGTAAAGGGCATACTTGCCCACGAGCTCGCCGCCCACGTGGATAGGAGCGGCGGCGACGTCCACATCGACCAGTGATCCGTCCTTCCGGGTCCGTCGGGTGGTGAGTCGGATCTGAGCCTCGGCGATGCGGTCGCTCACCTGCACACCCTCGTCGTGGATGTGTTCCCGGTTCGCCACCAGGTCGTCGATGTTCCGGCCGATGGCCTCTTCGGCCGTGTAGCCGAACAGGCGCTCGGCTGCAGGATTCCACGAGGTCAGGTTGTCGTTCGGGTCGACCGTGGTGATCGCTGTCGGGCTCAGTTCCAGGAGCGCCTCGTAGTACTGCTTCCGCCGCTGGAGCTCGGAGGTGTCGAGATAGATGGCGTACCTTCCCACCCGCTCTCCGCCCACGTTGATCGGCGCGCCGAGGACCTCCACGTCCACCAGCGATCCGTCTTTCCGTGTCCGGCGCGTCGTTCCCCGGACCGGGCCTCCTTCCGCCTGCCGGTTGAGGATCTCGGCCTCCCCCCGGATTTGCTGGTCGTTAGCCACCAGGTCGTCGATGTTGCGGCCGACGGCCTCCTCAGCCGTGAACCCGAAGAGCCGCTCGGCCGCCGGGTTCCACAGCGTCACCCGATCCCGAGGGTCGATGGCGACGATGGCGGCCGGGCTCACGTCCAGGAGGGCCTCGTAGTATTGCTTCTGGCGCTGGAGCTCGGTGATGTCGTGGTAGATGCCAAGGGTCCCGACCGGCTCTCCGCCAACCAGGACGGGCGCCGCACGGACCTCCACGTCCACGAACGTCCCGTCCTTCCGGGTCCGGCGGGTGATGACCCGAACGAGATCCTTCCCGACCGCCCGCCGGCTGTATGAGACGGCGGTCTCATGCAGGTCCTCGGTCCTCGCCACCAGGTCGTCCAGGTTGTGACCCAGCGCTTCCTCCGACGTGTAGCCGAACAGGCGCTCGGCTCCGGGGTTCCACGCCACCACGCGGGCGTCAAGGTCGGTGAGGATGGTCGCCGAGGGACTGATCTCGAGGAGCGGACTCAGATGATCCCGCTGCTCCCGGAGCAACTCATCGGCCTTCGATCGCTTCATCGCCGCGCCTTCACTGAAACATCCGATACGAGCCGCCGTCGTCGATCCCCAGGTCGTGGACGCCCGGGAGGAATCCCAGCGGCACCGGCCCGGCGGTGTGGAAGGGCTCGCCGCGCTCCGTCCCGACCATGGCCCCATGGAATCGAGCCCGGGCCTCGATCACCGACAGGAAGACGCCGCCGGCCAGGGCGGTCTCCGGTTCGAGGTCCTGTGTCCCGAACTGGCTCCGGTAGGAGAGGATGGCCTCCAGCTTGCGATCCCACACGGTCGAGATGTCGACGACGAACGATGGAGTGAAGGGCTGGTGAACCATGTAGTGGTAGAGGCGGCTCGGACGATGTGGCTTCCCGTCTCCGATCCGCTCCACTCCGGCCAGGAACGAACCCTCGCGAAGCAGCCTTCCGGCCGCGGCGTGATCGGGGTGCCGATCCTCCGGGTAGGGTGCCAGGACGATGGCCGGCCGGACCTGCCGGATCAGGTCGATGACTGTATCCCGATGCGACGGATCAGTGCCCAGGTCGCCGTCGGGGAGGCCGACGTCGAGCCGAGCGGCCAAGCCCAGTATGTCGGTGGCTCGGTCTCTCTCCGCCGACCGCTGCTGGGGAGTGCCTCGAGTGGCCCGGTCCCCTGCCGTGAGGTCGGCCACCCCGGTGCGCAGCCCCGCCGCGGCGGCCTGGGCCAGGACGCCGCCGCACCCGATCTCGGCATCGTCGGGGTGCGCCCCCACGGCTAGCACGTCCAGGGTCTCCGTCACGAGCCCATCACGTACCTCTGGAGGAGGCTCTCCGTCTCGGCCCTCGCGGCCAGGACCCCCGGAAGGTCCGGCGGCAACAGCATGGGAACGGGCCTCCGGCCCAGCACCTTCTCGAGGACCTCGTTCAGAACCATCCCGTACATCGCCGAGCTGCGGCCCGCGACGATCCCGCTGGCCAGGTCGTTGAGGTAGATGGGTAGGGTGACGTCGGTGCTCCACCGGCCGGTCGCGGCCACCTCTCCGACCGACAGCGACCGGGACCCCAGGTGGAACCGGTAGAAGGCGCCACAGGCGCACCTGGTCACGGCGAACGTATCGACACCGCTGCGCACCCGGGACAGGGAGCACCGCCGGTCATCGCGGTCGCACGAGTAGTGGAGGGGAAGGTAATCGGGTCGTAGCTGGTGGACCTGAGGGTCGACGTCTGCCGCCAGGAGCGAGTCGGTGGCGGCATTGAAGACGATCACCACGTCATCGATGGCACTCACGACGTCGTTGAGCGTCCCGGTGAGAAACCCCCGGTCGGCAAGGTCCGAGACGAGGACGAACGGCGCGGTCATCTCCAGGTGATCTCGGAGCAAATAGGAGGTGACGGCCATGTTCGCCTCCGCCAACGTCCGGGGCGAGACCCCTCGCAGCATCTCGGCCATCTGGACGAGGCGCCCGCCTGCCGGGCCATGCTGGCGTGCCCAGGCCTCGATCTTGCGGACGGTCTCGTCGAGGTGCTCCGGATCCACCGGTACGAACCGGACCTCCTTCTCGTCGTGCCGCCGAGTGGCGAGCCGCATCTTCAGGATCCCGCCCCGCCCGCGGAGGACCGATCCGCCGGCCATCTTGTCCGCCCCGGCTCGGTCCATGTCCAGCCACAGGAGAACCGCGCTGACATCCGGTCGACCGGCGATCTGCCGGGCCGCCCGGAGCTTCGCGCTCACCGACTCCGGGTAGTCGGTCATGAGCTGGTGAGCGGCGTAGACGAGCGCCTGGCTCGGAGCGACCCCCACGTGCTCGGCCAGCCTTCCATCGGGGGGAGGGAGGAGCGATCCAACGAAAGACTCCTCGGAAGTCAGGATCCCTCGCGTCTCCAGGAGACTGAGGCCGTCTTCGGAGGCCATCAGCTCCCCGAGGCTGCGCATCGTCAAGCCCCCGCCTCCGCGGTCACGGGGTCGCGAGACGATCCTCGTGGCCGGCCGTCCACGAGCTCTCGGTACAGCTGCTCGTAGCGCGGGACCATCTGCACCGCGGACAGGCGCCCGGCCCGCCTCACGGCCTCTCGTCTCATGCGTATCCGCGCTTGCGGATCGTCGAGCACCATGAGTACTGCTCGAGCCGCCTCCTCTTCGTCCCCACCTCTGAACAAACGGCCCGTCCGGCCGTGGGCCACGACCTCCGGAAGCCCTCCGACCCGCGGAGCCACCGCGGGCACCCCACACGCCGCCGCCTCCAGCGCAGCCAGGCAGTAGCTCTCGTATCGACTCGTGAGCAGGAGGAGATCGGCGTGTGGCAAGACCTGCTCCACCGCCGGGTGAAGGCCGAAGAACCGAACGTGATGATCGAGGCGATCCTCTCGGACGGCGGAACGGACGGCCGGCATCCCCTCGCCGTCACCGACGAGCCACAGTTCGGCGTCGAGTTCGCGTCGAACGCGGGCGAATACGCGAACGACGGACGTGGGGTCCTTCACGGGCCGGAAGTTGGACACGTGCACGATCCGGTGTGGGCGCGTCTGATCGAGATGGCCTCTGTCGATGGGACGGAAACGCCGTAGGTCGATGAAGTTGGGTATGAGGTCCGGCGGTCTGGACAGCGAGAACGTCCGCGTGGCCAGCTGGACGTGGCTGTTCGACACGGTCGTCAGGCGATCGGCCCGGGCCAGGGCTCGGGCCAGGCTGCGGCCCTTCGAAGAGCGGCCGTGGACGCTCACGTCGGTGCCGTGGAGGGTCCCTACCAGCCGGGGGGCAGTGTCCCCCAGCCGGCGCACGGCCTCGGCGGCCACCCAGGCGAAGGGCATCGCGTAGTGGAAGTGCAGGACGTCGAGTCCGGAGGAATTGGCCACGGCGGCGATCCGCTCGACCAGCAGGTCCAGGTCCGGGGCGGACCAGTTCGCGTCGAGGGACGCCGTGGGCGGGGCGTGTCCATCGCCCGCGAGGAGCGGATGGAATGTCATCCCACGGGCAAACGTCGCTAGCCCGAGAGGAAGCGTGCGGGCAAAGAGGTGGACGGTGTGCCCTCGACCCGCCAACGCGTTCCCCAGGTCGACCGCGATCCGGGTGCTGCCTCCGACGCCTCGGTGGCACAGTAGGCCGACGCGCAGGCTCATCACACTATCTCCGCCGAGGCCAGTCGTCGCGCCAGGAGGGCGGTGACTCGGCCCGAAAGATCGGCGTTCCGGCCGAGAAACTCACGGAAGTGCGGACCTCGCATGACCAGGATCTTGACGTCCGTTCCCGCGAGGAGCGTTGCCGAGCGGGGAAGATCGGCGATCGCGGCGAGTTCGCCAACGACCTCGCCGGGTCCTACTGCAGCCACCGTCCTCTCGGCACTGCCTTCGCTCTTGAGAACCTGGACCTCTCCTTCGAGCACCATGTACAGATCGCTCCCTCGATCGCCCTGGCGGCAAAGGACGGTCCCTGCGTCGAGCCAACGCTCCGACATGAGCCGGGCTACTTCGTACCGCTCTTCATCGGACAGGAAGGAGAGCAATGGGATGTTTCTGACCTGCTCCGCACGAGCCATGACCCGGGCCTCGGCCAGCCCGAGCAGGTTCGCGAAGAGCCGAATGGCCCCGGGAACCCCCTCCGGGATCTGGCGGAAGAACGAGTAGGCGGCGTACACGTACGTTCCGCGTCCGTAGCTGGCGACCATGAGGCCGCCCCGCTGCGGCTCGTGGCCCGGATCCGCGCTCTCAAGGAGGGGGACGTACCGCTTGTCCCATTCCCCGAAGAAATACAGGCCCCGGTCGTGGACCCAGCCGTCGAAGTCTTCGGGGCCGATCCGGTTGGGTGTGGAGAAGGCGGGGTGGTCGGCCTGGAGCAGGGTCACGGGGGCATCGGATGACGTCACCCGATCGTGCGGCTGTCGATACCGGAAGGGATAAGGCGCGAGCCCCGGCTGTTGGTAGCCGTACGCCTGGTACTGGCAGACAAGCGTCCCTCCGTGATCCATATACTCCAACAGTCGAGCGGCGTTCCGGCGGACCTCGTCGCTGACCAGGTACGCGTTCGGACCCACCACGACGACGTCGAAGAGGCTGAGATCCACATAGGAGAGTTCGCTCGCGGCCAGCGAGGTCATGTCGATGCCGAGCGGCTGCAAGGATCCCACGATGTCCTCGTCGGCTCCCCGGATGTAGGCGCAACGCAGTCGGGTGACGAAGCTCGCATCGATCAGGTCGATGGAGACGCCCGCGGGAGCGAGGAGGAACGTCTCAGCGATGCAGTTGTTCTCGTCGACTCGTCCTGTCAGGCCGGGGGGACGACGCCGGATGGGCTGAAGCGCGACGCCATACATGCGCCCCTCCGACTCGACTCGGTACGCGACCTCGTGCGCCCCGGCCTTGGCCTCGGGTGGGATCGTGACCTCGAACCGTATCGTGCGAACCTGACCGATCCGCTCGAAGGACAGAGGGGTCGTGGCAGGGTGGACGCTCCATCCTGCGGGCGCCTCCGCGTGGAGCGTCCCTGTGACGTCATCGCGCATGCTCCGCAGCGCGAGCTCGAGCTCCACGTGGCCCTCGCGGTCGGCCGCCGGCAGCAGCTTGCGCCGCTCGCGGGGGTGCAGAGCGACCGGTGGTACGACCGTCGGGGCGAGCTCACGGGAGCCGCCGACGTAGGTATCCCTGTGGATCGCCGGACGGGTCACGACGAGCTCATGGGGGCCGATCCGGACCCGGCAGGCCACCGAGATCAGGGGTTCGTCGAACGGCAGCCCCAGGGGGCCATCGGCCGGCCACGCGTAGCGGTAGCGCTCGGGCGGCTCCTGGAGCCAGTAGGGGGCGGAGATCGCGGCGGTTCCCGGCACCGTCACCTCGAAGCGTTCCACGACCTGTGGAGCGACATCCGCTCCATTGGATTCGGTGGCCGGCGATCGCCGCCGGGAGCCGGTCCACGCTTCCGGCACTTCGAGATGCATCTCCGCCCCGTCCACGCGCTGGTCGCCAGCGTTCCATAGCCGAGCCGTGACCTGTACCTTCCGTCCGGGGGTGAGCCTGTGCTGGTCGATCAAGCACTCGACGTCGAGTCCCAGACATCGAGCGGCCGCTTCCTCGAACTCCCGTACCTTCCGGGCCAGGGTCTGATCGAGGGCCAGGCGCGTGTCTCCGTCGCTCTCCTCCGAGAGGAGGTCTCGAGCGAGCCTCAGTGCGCCCAGCCCTTTCAGCACCGAATGCCCGGCCTCGGCCGGGCGGGCAGGACGATAGGCGGACGCAGCCTCCTCGGCGTGGTGTTTCGATTCCTCGAGAAACCTATCCAGCCCTCGAACGGTGCTTCCGGCGTGGTCCGGAAGGCCCGGCAGCGTCGGGTCCAGGCCGTCGAACAGGCCCTGCTCCGGTTCCCCGGTCGTCACGAGGCTCCGTTCCAACCGGTAGTAGGAGAAGTGGTCGCCCCGACGGGGCAGGAAGGCCATGGCCTGGCTCTGGTGCCGGCTGATCCCGATCCCAGCGAGTTCCTGGTAGCTCCGCCCGGAGATCGGATCGAACATGCCGCTGTTGACCCTGAGGAGTCCCGCCCGCTCCAGCTGGGGGAGCCGGTCTCCGAAAGTGACATCCTCCCCCGGCTGCCAGTCCCCGACAGCGGAGCGGTAGAGCTTCCGCGGTTGCCACGGTGCTAGCCCGGCCTCCCGGAGTTCGGGAAAGGCACTCGGGTCCGCCGCTGCGTCGAACGCCTCGGCCATCACCAGCCCGATCGCCTGGTGCTGACCGTGGCCGTCCTCAGGCCCGCCCTGCCACCGGCTGACCAGGACCAGCGGCTGCACGAGACGGATGGCCCGAACGATCTCCCGGACCACCCATCGGCGATCCCATCTCCGGAGCGCGTCTTCCCCGCTCCGGCTGAACCCGTAGTCGTAGAAGGGTCCGTACAGGACTTCTCCGCCGTCGATGGTCCTGGCGTCCAGGCTCTCCCAGGTCCGGATGACGCCCAGAGCCTCCCCCCGCTCCGGGCCGGTTCGGTTCTGCCCACCCTCACCTCGGGTCGCCGACCAATACACGGCTCGGGCTCCCAGCCCCCTCGACAGGTAGGCCATCAATCCCGCCTCTTCGTCGTCCGGATGAGTCCCGAGGTGGAGCACGCTTCCGATCATGGCCAAGCCGCGGAGCCGATAGGCGAGGTCGGCGTCGCGGAACGACGATTCGTGACTGCTCACAGCTAAGGCCACCGCATCGATGTCGGTGGCGCGATCCACCCCTTCCGCTGTCGGCCGGAAAGCCGACAGCCGAATCATGCCACTTCAGGGGGTGGTTGAGAAGGCCGGCCCCAGGCTACCGGCGTCCGGAACCGTCTGGTGCGCAGCCTCCGGGACGGAGAGGTCGCCCCCAGCGTCACGCCCGTCGCCGGAACCTCGACCTCGCCCTGCGTCAGACCGCCCACGGATACGTCTCCTCGTTCCTTGTACACCGGATCGCCCATCGGTCGGTTGGTGCCGGGCCGGCGAGAACGCATGGGTCGCGGGTATCCGTTGATCTCTGCAGCGGCTGAACCGGGAGGCGTCTGCTTCCACTGGTTCTGAGCAGAAGTCACCCCGCTCGGAGGGACTTCGCAGCCGACTTCCGCCATTGACAAGGCAAAACTCTCTGTGCTTGAGTCCCTTCGTGGGCGGGGAGCGGCACCGAGCCCAGGTCACGGCCCTTCCGACGCCGGGCCTGATGCTGAGGCTGATCCGCGAGGGGAGTCCGGTCACCCGCAGTGATCTGATCCATTTGACGGGACTGGCCCGTTCCACGGTGGGCCAGCGGGTCGACGCTCTGATTGCCTCGGGCCTGGTCAAGGAGGTGGGAGAGGGCTCGTCCACCGGTGGTCGCCCTCCGGCGGTCCTGGCCTTCGATCACGGCGCCGGTGTGATCCTGGCCGCAGACCTGGGGGCCACCCACTCGAGGATCGCCGTGACCGACCTGGTGGGGACGTCGCTGGCCGAGACCGCGGCGGACCTGGACATCTCCGAGGGGCCCGGGGTCGTCCTGGACTGGCTGGAGTCGACCTTCGACGACCTGCTGTCGGAGGCCGGTCGATCCAAGCGCGAGGTGCGAGGCATCGGCATCGGGGTCCCCGGCCCCGTGGAGTTCGCCACCGGACGTCCGGTGAGCCCGCCGATCATGCCGGGATGGGACGGGTATCCGATTCCCGAGCGGTTCGAGACCTTCGAGGTGCCGGTCCTGGTCGACAACGACGTCAACATCATGGCCCTGGGCGAGTACTGGTCGAACTGGCGGGACTGCGAGCACCTCATGTTCATCAAGGTGGGGACGGGGATCGGCTGCGGCATCATGGCCGGCGGGGCCATCCACCGGGGCGCCGAGGGCGCGGCCGGCGACATCGGCCACATCCGGGTAACCGACGATCCCACCGTGGTGTGCTCGTGCGGGAACGTCGGGTGCGTCGAGGCTATCGCCGGCGGCGGGGCCCTGGCCCGCCAGCTCGCCGATCTGGGCCTGGACGCGGCCAGCAGCCGCGACGTGGTCCGCCTGGCCCGGGCGGGGAACCCTCGGGCGGTGCACCTGGTCCGGGAATCCGGACGGCTCCTGGGAGAGGTGCTGGCCGCGGCGGTGAACCTGTTCAATCCGTCGGTCATCGTCATCGGCGGCGACGTGTCACACGTGCACGAGCAGCTCTTCGCCGGGGTCCGGGAGATCGTGTACCAGCGGTCACTCCCCCTGGCCGCCCGTCACCTGCGCATCGTCCGCAGCGATCTCGACGACCGGGCCGGGATCGTCGGCGCTGCCATCATGGCCATCGAGCACGTGTTCTCGCCGGAGAACGTCGACGCCGCTATCGCCGCCGGCATGCGGACCACGGGATAAGGGGGAAGAAGCGGCGGTCCCGGGTGCCCGAGGGAGGAGGAGAAGGGAAGGCGAAGTCCGGTACGGGACGTAGGAGGTGGTGAGGTCATGGGGATTCGACAGTTCCGGCTGATCGTGGCGGCGCTCTCGGCCGTGGTCCTTCTGGCCGCGGGGTGCGGCGACGAAGGCGATGGAGCGGCGGAGCAGGACGGTGAGGGTCCGTTCACAATCGGCCTGTCCAACGGCTTCGTGGGGAGCGAATGGCGGACCCAGATGGTCGAGGACGTGCAGCAGGTCTTCGACGAGTATCAGCAGGAAGGGCTGGTCGACGAGCTGATCGTCGAGAGCGCCGACGTGGACGTGAACGGCCAGATCCAACAGATCCGGAACCTGATCAGCGCCGGGGTGGACGCAATCATCGTCAACCCCAACTCGGAGACCGCCCTCAACGCGGTGTTCCAGGAGGCCGTGGACCAGGACATCCTGGTGATCGCCACGGACCAGGCCGTCAGCAGCGAGGTCGTCACGAACGTGGTCATCGATCAGGAGGAATGGGGCCGCCGGAACGCCGAATGGCTGGCCGCCGAGCTCGGCGAGGGCGGCCAGATCGTGGCCATCAACGGTATCGCCGGGCACCCCGCCAACGAGGCCCGGTGGACCGGGGCCAGCGCCGTGTTCGAAGAGGCCGGGATCGAGGTCCTCACCGAAGGGAACGCCGACTGGGACCAGGCCACCGCCCAGCAGACCATGTCGGATCTCCTGGCCACGTATCCGGACCTCGACGGGGTCTTCACCCAGGACGGGATGGCCCTGGGTGTCTACCAGGCCCTCGAGGCCAACGACCTCCTGGGCCAGGTCATCCAGACCGGCGAGGCCCGGGCAGAGTTCATGTTCAACTGGCAGGAGCAGCTGGAGCAGGACACCGGGTTCCGAAGCATCGGGGTGGTGAATCCTCCGGGAGTGGCCGGCTCGGCGCTGCGCGTTGCCGTGCACATGCTCCAGGGGGAGGAGCTCGGGGAGGACGCCCTCGACGGTAACACCCTATTCGTCCCCATCCCGGGCGAGGTCACCAACGACAACTTCGCCGAGTGGTTCGCCGAGGTCGAGGGGCAGAACCCCGCGTACGTCGTGGACGGCATGCTCACCGAGGAGGAGGCGGCGGAGTACTTCGCCTAGGGCGCCGGACGTTCCGCCACGGGTAGGCTCCACCTGAGCCGTGGAGGGAGCGGGATGCCGTTCCTGGAGATGAGGGACGTCCACAAGCGGTTCGGGGGCGTGGTGGCCTTGGACGGCGCGTCGCTCTCGGCCGAGCCCGGAGAGCTCCACGCCCTCCTGGGCGCGAACGGGTCGGGCAAGAGCACGCTGAACAAGACCCTGACGGGCGTGGTCGCTGCCGACAGAGCCGAGGTTCTCCTGGACGGCCAGCCGGTGACCCTCCGCGGCCCCCGGGAGGCCCAGGCCCGAGGGATCTCCGCGGTCTACCAGGAGCTCAGCCTGGTGCCCGACCTCAGCGTGGAGGACAACGTGGCCCTGGGGGTGGAGCCGGCGCGGTTCGGCTTCGTGGATCGCCGGGAGCAGCGCCGGACCGTCCGCGGGGTGGTGGAGCGCTTCGGGTCGGCCTTCGAGGGGCGTCTTCCCCTGGACACCCCGGTGGCGGGCCTGCCCCCCGGGGAGCAACAGATCGTGGAGATCTGCAAGGCGGTGGCCCGCGACCCCCGGATCCTGGTGCTCGACGAGGCCACGGCGTCGCTGCACGAGGCCCAGGTCCGGGCCTTGTTCGAGGCCCTTCGAGACCTGAAGGACCGAGGGGTCCTGGTCATCTTCACCTCGCACCGGCTGGAGGAGGTGTTCGAGTTGTGCGACCGCGCCACCGTGCTCAGAAGCGGCGCGACCGTGGGCACGGTCGAGCTCGCGGCCGCCGACCAGGCCGAGGTGGTCCGGATGATGTTGGGGCGGTCGATCGATCGGATCGAACGAGACCGTACGGAGGCTCCCGAGGCTCGGCGGGTCGTCCTCGAGGTCAGGGGGCTGATCACCGACCGGCTCCGGGATGTCTCGTTCACGGTGGAGACGGGCGAGGTGCTGGGCGTGGCCGGGCTCCAGGGCCAGGGCCAGGACGAGCTCCTGGAGGCCCTGTTCGGGGCGGCCCGGATCTCCTCAGGCGAGGTGAGGCTGGACGGGAAACCGATCCACCCGCGAAGCCCTCGGCAGGCCGTCCGCGAGAGGATCGCCCTGATCCCGGGGGAGCGGGCCCGGGAGGGGCTGTTCTCCCGGAGGCCCATCCTGGAGAACCTTACGCTGGCCAGCGTGGGGCGACGGGCGCTCCCGGGCGGGCTCCTCCGGGGAGCCAGGGAACGGAGGGCCGCGGGGGACGCGGTTCGGCGCCTCCAGATCAAGCTGGGACGGCTCCTCGACCCCGTGTTGACCCTCAGCGGCGGGAACCAGCAGAAGGTGGTGGTGGGGAGGTGGCTGCTCACCGAGCCCCGGGTGATCCTCATGGACGACCCCACCAAGGGCATCGACGTGGGGGCCAAGGAAGAGCTGTACTCGAGCATGCGCCGGCTGGCCGATGAGGGGGTGGCCATCGTGTTCCACTCCAGCGAGAACCTCGAGCTGGTCCGGCTGTGCGGCCGGGTGCTGGTCCTGTTCGAGGGGCGCGTGGTGCAGGTGTTGGAGGGGGACCAGGTGACCGAGGACCGCCTCCTGGAGGCCTCCGTGGGCGTGGACCAGGTGCCCGGATGATCGATCGAGCGGTCCGGTCCCTGACCGTGGGGATGCGACGGGGGCTGGTGCCGGGACTGACGGTGACCACCCTCCTGCTCATCACCGTGGCCGTCAACGCCCTGCTGGCCCCGAACTTCTTCTCCAGCTATTCGGTGATCTCCAACTTCAGCTCGTTCGTCCCCCTGGTGGCCGCCAGCATCGCCCAGACGATCGTCGTCCTGGGGGGAGGCATCGATCTGTCGCTGGGAGCGCTGATCACGTTGTCCAGCGTGATGTCGGTGGTGCTCATGGAGGGCGATCCGGGACGGCTCCCCCTGGCCGTGGCCGTGGCCATCGGGGTGGGAGCGGCAGGCGGGCTGCTCAACGGGCTCATCGTGGCCTTCCTCCGCCTCCAGCCCATCGTGGCCACCTTCGCCATGAGCTTCGTGTTCGCCGGGATCACCCTGAAGGTGCTCCCCCAGCCGGGAGGCCAGGTCCCCGCCGTGATGACCACGACCTATCGCGACTCCGTCATCGGCATCCCCGTGGCCGCCCTGGTCATCGCCGGCCTGTACGGATTGTGGTGGGTGGTCAAGCGAAGCACGCTGGGCCGGCACCTGTACGCGGTGGGAGGCGACGAGCGGGCCGCGTACGCCAGCGGCGTCCGGGTCAACCAGGTCCGGGTGATGAGCTACGTCCTCGGCGGGACCTTCGGCGGGGTGGCCGCCCTGGCGATCCTGGCCAACACGGGATCGGGCGATCCGTACGTGGGGGCGGCGGTGGGGACGGCCCTGATCGGTGGGCAGACCACCCTGGCCTCGATCGCGGCCGTGGTGATCGGCGGAACGGCCCTCCGGGGCGGCGTCGGGGGAGCCGGCGGATCGATCGGCGGGGCCGTCATCCTGGCGCTCGTGTCGAACATCGTGTTCTTCGCCGGGATCTCGGGCGGATACCGACAGCTGATCAACGGGGCCATCGTCATCGCGGCCCTGGCTCTGACCGCGGTCCCGGCGTTCCGACGGAGTCCGGCGTGACCGACGAGGCCGCCGCCCCGTCCGCCCCATCGTCGCCGGTCAGGACGGCGGGGCGGTGGCTGGCAGACCACCCCGCCGCCGTGGCCGGGATCATCGCGGTGGCCATGTTCGCCGCGGGGGAGCTGCTCAGGCCGGGGTTCGCCGGGTACGGCCAGATCCTCAACGTCCTTCGGGTGGCGGCCTTCCTGGGGATCGTGGCGGCCGGCCAGACCCTGGTCATCCTGTCCGGCGGCGAGGGGGTCGACCTGTCCGTGGGCAAGGTGGCCACGCTGTCGGCGATCATCGCCGCCCGAACCATCGACGGCGGTAACGACCTCATGCTGCCGGGACTGGCCCTGGCCCTGGGGGCCTGCGCCCTGATCGGGCTCATCAACGGGCTGGGGATCGCGTTCCTCCGGATCCCTCCCCTGGTGATGACGCTGGGGATGATCGCCGTGGTCCAGGGGGTGATCCTCATCTACACGGGGGGACAACCGGCCGGCCGGGCCGCGCCCCTGATGACGGACCTGGTCTCCGGCCGGACCGTCTTCCGGATCCCCGGGATCCTGTGGATCTGGGCCGTGGTGGCCGTGGGGATGGTGGTCCTCCTCCGACGGACGGCGTTCGGGTGGCGGGTGCACGCGCTGGGGACCAACCGGCTGGCCTCGGGCCTCTCCGGCATCAACGTGCGGCGGAACGTCGTGGCCGTGTACACGCTCAGCAGCGTGCTGGCCGGGCTCGGGGGGTTCCTGCTCCTCGGCTACACCAAGACCGTGTTCCTCAACCTCGCCGACGGGTACATGCTCCCCTCCGTGGCCGCGGTGGTGATCGGGGGGACCACGCTGGCCGGCGGGGTGGGCGGCTATCCGGGGACGGTCGTGGGGGCCATCGTGCTCACGGTGCTGGAGAGCCTCCTCCGGACGATGCAGCTGGACGAGGCGGCCCGTCAGATCGTGAACGGCATCGTGCTGATCCTGCTGCTCTCGGCGTACGGGCGTCAGGCCCGGCTGCGGCAATGAAGGAGGAGGACGAACATGGATGATCGCCTGGGGGTTGGGTTCGTCGGCGCCGGCTTCGTGGTCGACGTGTTCCATGCCCGGACCTGGGAGGGAGTTCGCCACGCAGACATCACCGCCGTGATGAGCACGACCGGCACTCGGGCCGAGCGCGTGGCTGAGACGTGCCGGTCCCTTCGAGTGGGGGACCCCGCCGTGTACCGGGACGTGGCGGAGCTGGTCCGCGACCCCCGGGTCGACGCGGTGTGGGTGGCAGTTCCCAACGACGTCCGGGTGGCCGTGGTGGAGGCGATCTGCGAAGAGGTCCGGTCGGGGGGAGCCGAGCTGCGAGGGATCGCAATCGAGAAGCCCCTGGGACGAACGGTGGCCGAGGCCCGCCGGATCCTGGAGATGGTCGAGATGACGGGACTTCGTCACGGTTACCTGGAGAACCAGGTGTTCGCACCGGCCGTCAACCGGGTTCGCCAGCTGGCGTGGGCCCGAGGGGCCGCGATCAGCGGCCCGCCGTTCCTGGCCCGGGCGGCGGAGGAGCACAGCGGTCCTCACGAGGGATGGTTCTGGTCCGGCCAGCGGCAAGGGGGCGGGGTGCTGAACGACATGCTGTGCCACAGTGTGGAGGCCTCTCGGCATCTGCTCACGAAGCCCGGTGAGCGGAAGCGCGACTGGCTCACCCCGAAGTCGGTCACGGCCTCCATCGCCTCGCTGAAGTGGGGACGGCCGCGGTACGCGGACGAACTCGCGGAGCGGTACGAAGGGGTGGACTATCGGAGGACCCCAGCGGAGGACTACGCCAGGGCCACGTTTCTGTTCGAGGACGCCGAGGGGCACCACGTGGTGGCCGAGGCCACCACCTCGTGGAGCTTCGTGGGGGCCGGGCTCCGCCTATCGTTCGAGCTCCTGGGGCCGGAGTACTCCGCCACGGTCGACACGCTGGACGCCGAGGCAAAGGTCTTCCTGTCCCGCAGGGTCACCGGCCGGGTCGGCGAGGACCTGGTGGAGAAGCAGAACGCGGAGCAGGGGCTGATGCCGGTGGTGGCGGACGAGGGTGTCGCCTACGGGTACCTCCACGAGAACCGGCACATGGTCGAGGCGTTCCGGTCGGACAGCCAACCGGACGAGGATCTCCACGATGGCCTTCTAGTCACCGAGCTCCTCATGGCCGCCTACCTCTCCGCGGAGCAGGGCACCACTGTGTCCCTCCCCCTGCCCGACCTCGACGAGTTCGTTCCGGCGGTGGCCCGGGGAACGTGGGACCCGCGGGCCATTCCGGTCGGGAGCGGCTCCTCCGGCGGGTAGAGCGCTTTCGCCTCAGGCCGCGCGGTCGAGGAGCTTGACATTCGAGGCCCCTTCCATCCGTCGCCGTAGGGGAGGGACGGGTGTGGCTCCGGGCAAGTCGACGACCGGACAGCGTTCTCCCCGTGGCCGTCTCTCGGCTGAACACAGAGACATGGGAGCTAGACGAATCGGTCGGGAATCGATGAGTTGGCAGTGGACGCGGCACTCGACCCAGGGGCCGGGGTTATCTGGCTGGCGACCTACGAGGGTCCTGTGATCCGGATCGATCTCCGCTAGCACACGGGATGGATGACCAATGCTTGTCTTGCAGGCCGCAGAAAGGCCGCGACTCGCGTACAAACGCATCTGAGCGCCTGGCAACCCTGTTGCTCATGGGATCGCCCTGACAAGGACGTTTAGGAATTCCTGCAGGTCATCGGCCCGGGCCATCTCGGACTCATAATCCGTCGGCCGGTGGTTCGAGTCCACCCCGCCCCACCCATAGAAGGTCTGGTCAGTGGGCTGATTCGTGGTCGCGTTCTTTCATTACGCTCGGGTCGTGTCCCGTGAATGTCCCGGCGGGGTCCAGCCGATCGTCCCTCTCTCGGCGCCTCGCCACCCGCGTTCTGTCGTGAATCCGCTGCTCAATGATCTGAGCTTGAGAACCCCGAGGTCAGAGCCATGTTTTCGCTCACCCCAATGAGGCGAGCAGCGGATTCGACGCCCGACCTGGTGCCGCTTTCAGGCCGTGCGGACGTAGCTGCGAAGTGCCTTCCGGACGACCTCGGAGACGCTGATCCCCTCCTTCGAGGCACGAAGGAGAAGCTCGCGCTTCAGTTCCGGATCGAGCCGCACCGACTCGACCGTAGCGGGACCTGAGCCCATGGCGGGGCGGCCGCTTGATCGGCGCCGCCTTAGCTCGTCGACGTCGTATCCCTGCTCCGCCTCGTCCGCCATCCGCTCGACCATCTCTTCGGTGATGGGAGAGCCGTCTTTCCTCTTTCCGTGGTTCCGTGTCATCTCACTCGCTCCTCGGTAGGAGGCCCCGATACTTCGGCCGCATCTTCATCGCGTGAATCACCGCCGGTCCTTGAGGTCGGTCGAGCACGACCAGCTCGAGGAGGTTGCCGGCACGATCGGGCCCAAGCACCAGGTATCTGACCGGATCGTTTGCCACCCTCCTCGATGACCAGGGCCTTCTCAGTGCAGTGCTGGATGTCCTCGTCCGCGATGCCGTGGCGTCGGCCCGAGGCGAGGATCTCCACCACCAGAATCGTACTACGAAAGTCCCCAGACGCTCGTCAGGCTCTCGGCGGACCGTGGGTTGGAGCTGCGCCTTCGGCCCCGATAACGGTATCATTATCGCGAGGGACGAGTTCGGGTCGGCACATCGAAGCAGGAAGGCGGGCTGGGGAAACGGCTCGGTGGGGAGGAGGCGATGACGCTGAAGCGGTGGGAGAAGAAGGTCCTGGAACCTCAGGGCGCCGCCGCGCGGGTCGCCGAGATCGAGGAGGAGCTCCGTCTGGCCGCAGGGCTCACGGCCCTCCGGGAGCAGGCTGGCCTCTCGCAGCGGGAGCTCGCGAAGCGCATGGGAGTCTCCCAGCCCCGCGTGGCCGCGATCGAGCAGGCGCGGAACGTCACGATCGATGTTCTGGAGCAGTACATCGAGGCGGTGGGGGGGACTCTCGAGGTGAACGCGGTGAAGGGCAGGTCCAAGATCCCGCTCATCACTCCGACGCGATCGGCCGCTCGGTCGGCCTCTCGCGCGGGGTCAATCGCCGGAGGTTAGGCCACAGAGGAGAACGTGCGATGGCGAAACCACGCAAGCCTAATGCGGCGCGAAAGCCGCCTGTGCCATCGGATAGCCACGCCGACATCGAGGATTGGATCCGGCGCGTGATGCCGGATCTGCATCCCATCGTCAAGCGGCTGGACGAATTGATCTGCGAGACGATCCCCGGGCTTCAATACGCCGTCAAGTGGAAGAAGGCGTACTACGGGTTGCCAG